>NZ_NHTT01000015.1:0-101789 GCF_002806845.1 Marinomonas sp. ef1
TTAATTTAAATTAAACTCAACAAGCCACACATAAACAAAAAGACACCGGAGTGTCTTTTTGAAAACTGGCAATAAAACACTAACCACCGACGTAACTCAGCATTACACCAGCCGCCACAGCAGAACCTATAACACCCGCAACATTAGGACCCATCGCATGCATTAATAAGAAGTTTTGCTTGTTCGCTTCAAGACCAACCTTATTCGCCACGCGCGCAGCCATAGGAACGGCCGACACACCAGCAGCACCAATCAACGGGTTAATGGCATCTTTAGAGAATCTATTCATCAACTTCGCCATCAATACACCTGCAGCCGTGCCGATAGAAAATGCAATCAAGCCTAAGCTCAAAATCCCTAGCGTTTCTAAATTCAAGAAAGCCTCTGAACTTAACTTTGAACCGACACCTAAACCCAAGAAGATAGTTACGATGTTAATCAAAGCATTTTGAGACGTATCACTTAAACGGTCTACAACACCACATTCACGCATCAAGTTCCCAAAGCAGAACATTCCAAGCAGAGGCGCTGCAGATGGCAAAAACATCGCAACCAAAATAGTCACTACAATTGGAAAAACAATTTTCTCTTTCTTAGTAACAGGCCTAAGCTGCTCCATCTTAATCGAGCGCTCTTCTTTAGTTGTTAGCGCTCTCATGATTGGCGGCTGAATAAGTGGCACTAACGCCATATAGGAATAAGCCGCTACAGCAATCGCACCAAGCAAATCAGGCGCTAATCTACTAGCAACGAAGATGGCCGTCGGGCCGTCCGCGCCACCTATAATACCAATCGCTGCAGCATCCGCTAATGAGAAATCCATAATGCCGGACGCACTTAATAAAACAGCCCCAATAACCGTGGCAAAGATACCAAACTGAGCAGCAGCCCCAAGCAGTAATGTTTTTGGGTTAGCAAGCATAGGACCAAAGTCCGTCATAGCCCCAACACCCATAAAGATAATCAATGGAAACAACCCTGTCTCAATACCACCATGATAAATATAGTATTGAAGACCACCTGGAGAAACCATGTGACCAGTTGCATCATAAACCGGTGCAGCCATAAAACCAGCACCAGGAATATTGACTAGAACCGCACCAATACCAATAGGTAAAAGCAGAAGTGGCTCAAAACCTTTTTTGATTGCCAGATAAACCAACAGCAAACCAACACAGATCATCACAAACTGACCAAGCTCCAGCTGGTAAATTCCTGTGTCGTGATAAAGATTTAATAATTTGTTTTCCATTTTCGATTGATTCCTTCAACTACAAAGTAAGAAGTGACTGACCAACTTGCACGGAGTCACCTTCTTTTACATTAATGGAACCAACGACACCGGATCTAGGCGCAGATATTTCTGTCTCCATCTTCATTGCCTCAAGAATCATCACAGTATCACCTTCTTCAACTTGCTGACCTGGAGACACAAGCACTTTGAAGATATTACCCGCTAACGGAGAAGGAACATCTTCACCAGATGACGCAGCAGGAACTGAAGATGCATGAGCTGGAGCACTTGGAACATTAGCTACTGGCTGAATATTACTAACATCGCCACCTTCAGATACCTGAACAACAAAACTCTGTCCAGAAATTGAAACGGTATAGACACTCGCTTCATTAGAAGATGCACTTGCAGCAGCGGGCTTACTATCAACAATATCATCAAGCGTCGGCGCTGGTTCAAAAGCACTTGCATCTCCACGATTTTGTAAGAACTTAAGACCAATCTGAGGGAACAAGGCATACGTTAAAACGTCATCAATCTGATCATCAGACAACTGAATATTTTTTTCTTTTGAAAGACCAAGCAACTCTTCAGTCAGTTTATTCATTTCAGGTGACAATAAGTCAGCTGGTCGACAAGTGATCGCCTCCGCCCCATCTAGAACTCGCGCTTGCAACTCTTTATTAAATTCAGCAGGAGCCGCACCATACTCACCCTTCAAAATACCTGCTGTTTCTTTTGAAATAGACTTATATCGCTCACCAGTAAGGACGTTCAAAACCGCCTGAGTACCAACAATCTGAGAAGTAGGCGTGACAAGTGGAATCAACCCCAAGTCTTCACGAACTTTTGGAATCTCTTTTAACACTTCGTCAAACTTATCTGCTGCACCTTGCTCTTTAAGCTGACTTTCCATATTAGTCAACATGCCGCCAGGCACTTGAGCAATCAATATGCGGGAGTCTGTACCTCGAAGGGAGCCCTCGAATTTCGCATATTTCTTTCTAACTTCACGAAAATAAGCCGCAATCTCTTCTAATAATTCTAAATCTAAACCTGTATCTCTATCTGTACCCTGCAGCGCAGCAACCACGGATTCTGTCGCACTATGACCATAAGTCATCGACATAGAAGAAATAGCTGTATCAACTCGATCTATTCCAGCCTCAACAGCTTTCAAAATCGTCATATCTGACAAACCAGACGTAGCGTGCGCATGCAATTGCACCTCCAGCTGAGTCTGAGCTTTCAACAAACTAACTAATTCAAAGGCATCATATGGAGTCAAAATGCCAGACATATCCTTAATAGCGATGGAGTCCGCCCCCATATCTTCAAGCGTTTTTGCATAATCCACCCAGTTCTTAGTGGTATGAACTCGGCTCTTAGTATAAGAAATCGTCCCTTGAGCATGCTTACCTTGCTGCTTAACTGCTTTAATCGCCGTCTCCAAATTGCGCGGATCATTCATCGCATCAAAGATTCGAAAAACATCTACACCATTAAAGGCAGCACGTTCAACAAACTTATTCACAACATCGTCAGCATAATGACGGTAGCCAAGCAAATTCTGCCCACGCAACAACATCTGCTGAGGCGTTTTTGGCATAGCTTTTTTCAATTCACGAATACGCTCCCAAGGATCCTCTCCAATAAAGCGAATACAAGAATCAAATGTCGCACCGCCCCAAGATTCAAGCGACCAAAAGCCGACTTGATCAAGTTTTTCTGCGATTGGAAGCATATCGTCAATGCGCATACGCGTTGCAAACAAGGATTGGTGAGCATCACGTAAAACGACATCAGTAATGCCAAGAGGTTGCTTTGTTGTTGTCATGTTTCAGCCTCAAAGAAATTAGAAGAGTTAGTATTAGAAAATTAAGATTTTTTACTGTTTCTGTGTTGATGAACAGCAGCAGTAATAACCGCAGTCATTTGCGCATCCACACCAGAAGAAGAAAGATTTTTAGAAGCAGGCTTTGACGCTACGGCAACAGGCACTTCAGGAAACAAATAATTTAGTAGCCGCGACATGTAACCTGTCGCAAAAATTAACACCACTAGAAACAGGAATACAAAGCCCATCCCTAACACCATCAACCCCACACCATCTTCTAGCAACCCATTCATAGTATCGTTACCTTTTTTCTCGTCTTGTTTGTACAGATCTAATGTGATCAGATGCACACCCAAGAGCGCTGTTTATTTTTGATAGTTAGTTTTTTACCACAAACCAGAACAGTTTCATATTTTTATTGCATAACAGTTAGACTTATTTCGTGAACAATTCCCTAAAAACAGCCACCACCCTAAAAACTTCAACGAATAACAATAGCATTGTACTGGCCGTCGCACCGATGGAAGGTGTCATGGATCACACAATGAGAGCATTGCTGTCGCAAATTGGCGGCATGGACTACTTAGTTACGGAATTCATCAGGGTCACCCAGTACCCCATTCCCGCAACAACATTCAAACGCCTTGCTCCAGAAAACACTAACAAAGCAAGAACAATACATAACCATCCAGTTCACACTCAACTACTAGGTAGTAACGCAGAACTTATGGCGGAAAGCGCCTTGAATGCAACTAAAGCCGGAGCCACTCACATCGATGTAAATTTTGGCTGCCCAGCAAAACGCGTAAATGGTCACGGTGGCGGCTCTGTTTTATTACAAACCCCTGATGCACTTTATGACATCATGAGCGCAATCCGAAACATACTGCCGAGCGAAATTCCTGTATCAGCGAAAATTCGCTTAGGTTTCGAAGATGAAGCATTACTATTTGATAACGTAGCCGCCATTGAGGCCGCTGGTGTTGACACTCTCACGATACATGGACGCACTAAAAAAGATGGTTATAAACCACCAGCAAGATGGGAAAAAATAGGCGAAATTAAAGATAAGACAAGCATGATTGTCGTCGCCAATGGAGACATTACAGATACAGAATCACTCTTAAGCTGCCAATCCATTACAGGATGCAAGCACTTCATGATTGGACGTGGCTCACTCAACAACCCATTTGTATTTCAACAAATAAGAGCTGGACTAAACGGACAAAATAATACAATAGACTTGACGACTCTAAACAGACTCTTTGCAGGCTATAGCACCGAACTACAAGAATATTATGACGAAGTCGCTACACTTGGCAGATTGAAACAATGGTGTGGACACTTACGGTTTGGTTTTGCGGAAGTTAAAGAAAACCTTCAGACATTACGACGCTGCAAAAGCGTGAATGAGCTAACACAAACATTCGAAGGCATAATAACAAAAATACAATAAGAGATTAAAACAAGGAGTTTATAAATTAACTTAAGGAGTATAAAGAATCTTAGAGGATAACTAGAAGTGGTGCACCAGAGAGGATTCGAACCTCTGACCGCTCGGTTCGTAGCCGAGTACTCTATCCAGCTGAGCTACTGGTGCATATGATATTTCTTTCAGATATAACAAAAAAATATTTTTTTAGAGATTTAAGAATGGTGCACCAGAGAGGATTCGAACCTCTGACCGCTCGGTTCGTAGCCGAGTACTCTATCCAGCTGAGCTACTGGTGCAAAACAAATCTTTACTCACAGTATTTAAAGAATATCTCTTAAAATATTTTTTTTGGAATGGTGCACCAGAGAGGATTCGAACCTCTGACCGCTCGGTTCGTAGCCGAGTACTCTATCCAGCTGAGCTACTGGTGCAAAACAAAATTCCTGCCTTTTTGCTCAGAGAGTAAACTCTCAAAAGACAAACTTGAAATGGCGGAGAGTGAGGGATTCGAACCCTCGATGAGTGTTAACCCATACACCCTTAGCAGGGGCGCGCCTTCGGCCACTCGGCCAACTCTCCGTAACAAGTGGGGCGCATTATATACGACACATTTGTCTTGTAAAGGCTTTTTTAGAAATTAATCTTCAGAAATTTGTTCGTCTTGCTCTTTCTGAATACGAAGATAAATCTCTTCACGGTGAACAGACACATCTTTAGGTGCATTTATACCAATGCGTACCTGATTTCCTTTTACACCTAATACAGTGACAGAAACTTCATCACCAACCATTAAAGTTTCACCAACACGACGAGTAAGAATAAGCATAAGAATATCTCCCTGTAATTGCCTTTAACTATTTATTAAGATGAATTGCCCGACAAATCTTGTAGGGCAATTCCTACAAAGCTAATTGTAGCCTCTCAATAAAAATTAAACCATCCATAACTACAGGGTTTTATGTATCCAATTGTTAAGCTTCTCGAACACCTGATGCCGTTTCATTCAATTTGAAAGCGGAATGCAATGCACGAACCGCCAACTCCATGTATTTTTCATCGATAATGACTGACACTTTAATTTCCGAAGTAGAAATCAACTGAATGTTAATAGACTCCGCAGCCAAAGCTTTAAACATAGTACTCGCTACACCCGCATGAGAGCGCATACCCACACCGACAATAGACACCTTAGCAATCTTGGCATCAGAGAGCACAGCACTCGCTCCAAGCTCTTTCGCGATAACATTCAAGGTAGACAAAGCTTGATCATATTCATTGCGATGCACGGTAAAGGTAAAGTCTGTTGTACCATCCACAGATACGTTTTGAACAATCATGTCTACTTCAATATTGGCATCACTAATAGGACCAAGAATACGAGAAGCAATACCTGGAATATCAGGAACTCCTTTCAATGTTAATTTTGCTTCATCTCTATTGAACGCAATTCCAGAAACCGCTGGCTGCTCCATACCCTTACTCCCCTCAGTTGTAATCAACGTACCTTCACCTTCAACAAAACTGGACAGCACCCTAAGTGGCACTTGATATTTACCAGCAAACTCTACGGAACGGATTTGTAACACCTTCGAGCCAAGGCTAGCCATTTCTAGCATTTCCTCAAAAGTAATTTTATCCAAACGTCGAGCACTATCTACAACACGAGGATCCGTCGTATAAACACCATCCACATCGGTATAGATTTGACACTCATCCGCCTTCAAAGCGGCAGCAAGCGCAACACCAGTGGTATCAGAGCCACCTCGACCTAATGTCGTAATGTTGCCTAACTCATCCGCTCCCTGGAAACCAGCAGCCACAATCACTCGTCCAGCGTCTAAATCTGCGCGCATTGCTTCGGTATCAATTTTTTGAATTCGAGCTTTACCATGAGCGCTGTCAGTAGTAATACGAATCTGAGAGCCAGTATAAGAACGAGCATCAAGACCACGCTTCATCAACGCCATAGACAAAAGAGCAATAGTAACTTGCTCTCCGGTAGACAAAAGCACATCCATTTCACGCGCGCTTGGTGAAGCATTGATGCTTTTCGCAAGAGCAATCAGCCTATTGGTTTCACCACTCATGGCTGAAACCACAACCACTATGTCATCACCTTGTTGCTTATGCTTTAACACTCGATCTGCAACTGCCTCGATACGCTCTATTGTGCCTACCGAGGTGCCGCCGTATTTTTGAACTAACAACGCCATAATTTTTCCACTATTTAAATCAAAAAAGCCGAAATCAAAGCTCTTAAGGAATGATTCAATTTAAACTCTTTCAGCTACCCAACCAGGCACTGACTCAAGAGCTGCAGATAATCCATCTGGATTGTTACCACCAGCTTGAGCCATATCTGGACGACCACCACCTTTACCATCAACATAAGGCGCAATCATTTTAATCAGATCCCCAGCCTTCACGTTTTTAGTCAACTCTTTGGTTACGCCAGCAATCAAACTTACTTTGCCATCATTAACCGCAGCCAATAAAATGACTGCCGATTCTAGCTTGCTTTTCAACTCATCTAGTAAATCACGTAACGCTTTTGGATCTTCCACTTCAACCTGAGCAACCAACAACTTACCGCCACTGATATCTACCGCCTGAGAAGCCAAATCAGCGCCAGCTAAAGCTGCCATTTTACCTTTCAATACATCCAATTCTTTTTGCAAGCTGCGCGCATGATCGTTTAAGGCAACCACCTTGTCTAACACACTGTCTTTATTGCCTTTGACAAGACTTGCAATGCCATCTAGCACAGATTCAGTCTGGCGCGTTGTATCAATTGCCACTTTACCTGTCACGGCTTCAATACGGCGAACGCCAGCAGCAATACCGCTTTCTGTAATGATTTTAAAGAAACCAATATCGCCTGTACGACTAACATGAGTACCACCACACAACTCAATCGAGTAATCCGCACCCATCGTCAATACTCGCACTTCGCTATCGTATTTCTCGCCAAACAACGCCATCGCGCCTTTCGCTTTAGCAGATTCAACATCCATGATGTCTGTTTCTACCGGACGGTTTAAGCGAATCTGTTCGTTAACCATGTCTTCAATTTGCTCGATTTCTGTCGCCGTAACGCCTTCAAAATGCGAGAAGTCAAAACGCAAACGCTCAGGATTTACCAAAGAGCCTTTTTGCGAAACATGATCACCCAAAATACGACGCAGTGCTTCGTGCATTAAGTGAGTAGCAGAGTGGTTCAATGTGGTCGCCATGCGCAAAGTGCGATCCACTTCGCCAGTCACCTGATCACCAACCGCCAAACGACCTTCTTTTAGCTCACCGTAATGCAGATGTGCTTTAGCTTGTTTAGTTGTGCTAGATACTTTGAAAGCACCGGCACCACGTAACCAACCTTGATCGCCAACCTGACCACCAGATTCCGCATAAAAAGGAGTAGATTTCAAAATCACTGCCGCAACTTGACCTGCTTCGATAGCTTTAACTGAAGTACCATCAACGAGGATCATTTCAACTTCACAGGTAGCGTTTAGATTCTCGTAACCAGTAAATTCTGTAACAGAGTCCAATTTAACGCCGCTCGACATATCCATAGAAAAGTTACTGGCTGAGCGAGCGCGAGCACGCTGTGCGTCCATCGCGACTTCAAATCCAGCCTCATCTATTTCTAGATCATTTTCACGCGCAACATCGTTGGTTAAATCCGCAGGAAAACCATAAGTGTCGTAAAGTTTGAAAACAGTCTCACCAGGAATAACTTTTTGGTCACCTAGTTCAGAGATCGCTTCTTCAAGAATCTTCATCCCTTGATCAAGGGTTTTGGCAAACTGCTCTTCTTCTTTTAATAGAATAGAAGCAACTCGCTCTTTTAATTTTGTTAACTCTGGGTAAGCTTCACCCATTTCGACATCAAGTGCTTCCACCAATTTATGGAAAAACACACCTTTTTGTCCAAGCTTATTACCGTGACGAATCGCTCGACGAATAATACGGCGCAAAACATAACCACGACCTTCATTTGATGGAATCACGCCATCAACAATCATGAAGGAACAAGAACGGATGTGGTCAGCAATAACTCGAAGAGACTGCGCACTCAGATCTTGAGTACCAACCACTTGTGCCGCTGCTTTAATCAGATTTTGGAACAAATCGATTTCGTAGTTACTATGAACGCCCTGCAAAATCGCCGCGATACGCTCCAAGCCCATTCCAGTATCAACAGAAGGCTTAGGCAATGGCGCCATAGTGCCATCAGCAGAACGATTAAATTGCATAAAAACAACGTTCCAGATTTCAATGAAACGGTCGCCGTCTTCTTCAGGTGAACCTGGAGGCCCACCCCAAATATGCTCACCATGATCATAAAACACTTCAGAACAAGGACCACAAGGACCTGTATCGCCCATCGCCCAGAAATTATCAGATTGGTAACGGCCGCCTTTATTATCACCAATACGGATAATTTTTTCTGCAGGAAGACCGATATCTTTGTTCCAGATATCAAACGCTTCATCATCGTCTGCGTAAACTGTTACCAACAGCTTTTCAGTTGGCAATTTCAATACAACCGTTAGAAATTCCCACGCATAATGAATCGCCTCTTTTTTGAAGTAATCACCAAAGCTGAAGTTACCCAACATCTCAAAGAACGTATGGTGACGCGCGGTATAACCGACGTTTTCTAAGTCATTGTGTTTACCACCCGCTCGAACACAACGCTGAGACGTCGTTGCTCGTGAGTATGGGCGAAGATCCTCTCCCAAAAACACATCTTTAAACTGGACCATACCAGCGTTGGTGAACAGCAATGTAGGATCATTTCCAGGAACCAATGAACTGGATTCTACGATCTGATGCTGCTTACTTTCAAAGTACGATAAAAATGACTGGCGTAACTCAGAACTCTTCATAATGGGATGAGTCTCTATCTCTATTTTTCTGGACGAATTGGATTGCGTGAATGGCAGATTAGTACGTGCCAACTCGATGCAACGAAAAGCACAAAATAGTACACGCAAAGGATAGGTGTTTTCAAAAGAAACCGCAGTAATTTAAAGCTTATTTTGTGCATAACTTAAGCAAAAGTAGAATTTACGGATGTAAACCTACTTTTGCTTGATATTTCTAGAAAGGCATTACTTAGAACCTTCACCGCGAATATAACGATAATGAGGTCGCGCGGTCATTCTGGTCACTAGCTCATAACCAATAGTACCGGCGTAATCAGCGACTTCTTCGACGGGCACATCGCCACCCCAAAGCACTACCTCTTGACCCATTGCAGGCTCAGCGGCAAAGTCTTGCATACGCACCGTAATCATATCCATGGACACACGACCTGCTAGGCAAGCGGGCTTTCCATCGATTTGCAACGGGGTACCATTTACTGCGTGACGAGGATAGCCATCGCCATAGCCCACAGCAACCGTCGCCAATACGTGATCTTCTGCAGCGACATACCCAAGACCATAACCGACTTTGTCACCTTGCTTAAGTTTGCGTGTTGAAATCACCTTGGACGACAAGGTCATCGCTGGGCGCAAGCCCACTGCTCGACCGCTCACTTCAGCAAAAGGAGAAATCCCATACAACATGATACCCGGACGAATCCAACCACCTTCAGGCACGCTCCACTTCATAATTGCCGCAGAGTTCGCCACGCTGGCTTCAATGTCACCAATCGACTGACGCGCTTGTTCAAAATAAGCCAACTGCTGCATAGTCGTTAAATCTGACAAATCATCCGCACAAGAAAAATGCGTCATTAAAACAACCTCACCCACTTGGCCACTGTCTTTTAACGCCGAAACAAACACTGGCGCGGTTTCTTTATCAACCCCAAGACGATGCATGCCTGAATCTAACTTCAGGAAAACCTTTTCAATTTTGGCATGGCTAGCTTGTAGTTCATCCAGTTGCTGAGCATTTTCTAGAGCAGACCAAAAACCATGCTTCTCGCATAGCGCCCACTCCTCACCTTCAAATACACCTTCCAACAACAAGATAGGAGAAACAATGCCTGCTTCTCGTAAAGCAATTGCTTCTTCAATCGCTGCCACTGCAAAAGCATCTACTTCTTTATCTAAATAACGCGACACTTCAACCGCACCATGTCCGTACGCATTGCTTTTAACAACAGCAAACGCTTTACAAGTTGGCTGTAACTTTTTTGCATAGCGGTAGTTTTGTAGGATCGCTTCCAAATCTACCGTTGCCGTGAGTGGCCTTGCCATTTTCGCCCCTTAAACTTTTAAAGCGTTGTATTACTTATAACGTTGTACTGAAAGGTCCCGTGAATCGATATCAGTTTTATCGCCAGACATAATGTCAGCAATCACTGCCGCAGAGCCACAGCTCATCGTCCAACCTAATGTTCCGTGACCGGTATTCAAATACAAACCATCAATACCTGTTCGCCCAACAACAGGCGTGCCATCTGGAGTCATTGGACGAAGTCCTGTCCAGTAGTCCGCTTGGGACAACTCACAACCCTGATTAAACAAGTCATGAACAACATGCGTAATAGTTTCTGTGCGCACTTTTGGCAAATCAAGATTATAGCCATTCAACTCTGCAGTGCCTGCGGCACGAATACGACCACCTAGTCGAGTCACTGCAACTTTGTAGGTTTCATCCATCACCGTAGAAATAGGAGCAAATTGCGCATCCGTAATTGGCACAGTTAAGGAATAACCTTTCACAGGGTAAACAGGAATAGAAATATCGATCGCTTTTAGTAACTCTTTTGAATAACTCCCCATGGACACCAAGACATTATCAAACTCAAAGTCACCCTGATCGGTTTTAACGGCGCGTATTTTACCACCTTCTACGACCAAGCGATCAATCGCTACGCCAAATTTAAATTTAACGCCTAATTCATCACAGTGTTTCTTCAACTCTTGGCAAAAAACAAAACAATCTCCGGTTTCATCTCCGACCAGACGAAGTCCACCTTTAAACTTATCAATTACCGGAGCAAGTCCAGGCTCAACTTCTAATATTTGTGCTGGCGTTAACACTTGATGTGGGACATTCAAGGCTTTTAGCACCTTGATATCTTTTTCGGACGCTTCAACTTGCTCATCCTTACGAAATAACTGAGTCAAACCACCTTGCCCATCATCGTACTTAATACCAATATCTTTGCGCATAGCAATGAACTGGTCACGGCTGTATTCCGCCAATGCCACCATACGAGACTTATTCACGTCGTAGGCTTTTTCA
Organism: Marinomonas sp. ef1; assembly: GCF_002806845.1. NCBI lineage: Bacteria > Pseudomonadati > Pseudomonadota > Gammaproteobacteria > Oceanospirillales > Oceanospirillaceae > Marinomonas > Marinomonas sp. ef1. Next base: position 11,716 of record NZ_NHTT01000015.1, read on the forward strand.
TTACAGTTCGCCAACATCTTCCCCATCCAAGCTAATTTTTTAAGCTCAGGATCAGCACTAACTTTTAATGGCGCGTGTTTTTGCATTAGCCATTTAATAGCCTTAAGTGGAATGCCAGGCGCTGCCCAAGGTGCAGAATAGCCAGGTGAAATTTGCCCTGCGTTAGCAAAACTAGTCTCAAGAGCCACACCTTCTTGACGATCAATCACTGTCACCTCAAAGCCTTTTTTCGCCAAATAATAGGCTGAAGTCAAGCCAACAACACCCGCACCCAACACGCAAACACGCATAGAAAAACCTCAAATAAATATAAAAGTCACATCACCCATAATCACACAAGATATGCAGTTTTATCATCTTATTTATATTAACAATAAAGAATAAAAAACTAAAAAATATAAAAAATATAGTCAATTAAAAACAAAATGTAAAAACCCCATTCAGCTGATAAAATAACCTCTCAACCAAGACAAGCAGAGATATAGATATGAAAGAACACCAGACATCAATATTCGACCAAGCCTTGTCACTGCTAAGTCACAGAGAGCACAGCAAACAAGAGCTAGTCACAAAATTAAAAACGAAAGGGCACGAGGAAGAAGAGATCAGCGCAACAATTGAACGCCTTGAAGAAATGAACTATCTCAATGATGAGCGCTTCGCTGAAATATTTGTAAGGAGCCGACTAAGCAAACCTCTTGGAGCAAGCCGGATTCAGCAAGAACTAATACAAAAAGGTATCAATAGCGAGTTAGCAAAAACAGCTCTATCAGAAGCAAATGCAGATTGGTTTGAGTTAGCAAAGCAACTTAAGGAAAGAAGATTCGGAGAGGAAATCAGTACCGACTTCAAAGAAAAAGCCAAACAATCACGCTACCTTCAATATCGTGGATTTGACTTTGAACAAATAAAATACGCAGTATCTTCGCAAGACTAATACAACTTTCAGAACCAAGCTATTCCCCCCTGTATTTGATTCGCTTTATATTATAACTCGCCGCCCTATTTAAGCTCTTAGATTAGGTCATCAGCGCTCCCAAAGTTATCAACGTCACTAACTGAAAAAACAAAAAAGGCGAACCTTATTAATTGGTTCGCCTAAAACGGGAATTTCGATTATCTAGTATAACGCTTTCTAGCTATCACTCAGGCATGCTGATAGTAGCCATATTCGTTTTCGTATTCTTCATAGATGTCGCGAGGCATTTTCTTCTGCGGTCTCATTTTATGGAAAGCAGCTTTTAATCGCGTGGCTTTGTGTTGTAGTCGCTCAATACGTCGTGTCACGGTTCGACTCGTGCGGCTGGCCGCACTGTCTATAGCGGAATACATATCGGCTTGCTGCTCACTAATTACTACTTCTTTTTGGCCATTAATTTTGACCAATACTTGGCAGTGTTTATCTTCACCACCCTTAGGACCATTAACGTCGGTAAGCGTCACGGTCACTCGTTGAATATTGTCATAACGGGAATTCAATGCAAAATTAAGACGGCGCTTCACATAGGCTTTTAAACTTTTAGTAAGAGCTAGACGACGTGCTTGTACCTTGATTCTCATCTTGTTCTCCTTTACTCATGAATGAGTAAGTTATGTTGGAAACTTCAACTTACTCACAAAAACCCATAAGATATAATCGAATTATTTATGTAAATAGTCAGCTTTTTTCGAAGTGTCGGTGAATTATGATCAATTTCAAACATTTGCATTATTTTTGGATGGCGGCAAAGCAAGGCAGCATTACAAAAGCCAGTGAACACTTACATATTACGCCCCAGACTATCAGTGGACAGATCAGCTTACTGGAAGAACAATTGGGCAAAGATCTTTTTAACAAGGTTGGACGTAATCTAGAACTGACCGATACTGGCCGCATGGTACTGAGTTACGCGGATGAGATTTTTACTTTGGGGAGTGAGCTGGAACAATCTGTGCGTATCGCGTCGACTGATAGAACACAATTACTGCGCGTCGGCATAGCGGATTCGATACCAAAATCCATTGCTTATCGGCTATTGGCTCCAGCTATGGATTTAGAAGATCCGATACGACTTGTCTGCAAAGAAAACAGCTTAGAAGATTTATTGGGCGAATTGGCGTTGCATAAATTGGATCTTATTATCGCCGATGGCCCAATTCCACAACACTTGGGTGTGCGTGGTTTTAATCACTTCTTAGGTGAATGTGGTACGTCTTTTATGGCGGCACCAAACCTAGTTGAAAAAGGTCATATAGACTTTCCAAAGAACCTTATAGGCACGCCGTTTCTAATTCCTAGTGATCAATCTTTAATACAAATCCAACTCTTACAATGGCTAGAAAAATACCATATCCATCCAAAAATCATGGGAGAGTTTGACGATAGAGCATTAATGAAAACCTTCGGTCAAGGAGGCGCCGGCGTCTTTATCGTGCCATCTGCCATTGCTAACGAAGTAGCTAAACAGTTCCAAGTAGAACTCATCGGCAGCACCGAAGAAATACGCGAGCAATTCTTTGCTATTGCCACCGAACAACGCCTTTCCAACCCCGCTCTTGTTGCCATTACTGACGCGGCGAAAGGCTGGCTAAAACATAAGTAAGAGCGCTTTATAGGCTCTCTTTTACGCCTTGTTTGGCCCGTTCTATCAGATCAGACGGTTTCATTTGCCAAACTAACTTGAAGCCTTTTGCACCCAGATAGAGGAACAATACTGGGATCAACACGGTATTGAAGGCAAACAACGCCAGCAGTATGAGAAAGTCATTTACCAAGCCATTGAGGGTTTCCACATACTCGCTGATCTTGTCTTTAAAATGACTCAGACCAAAGGTGCTTTGTTTAATTGACGCGAAAAAACCTTGGTCTTCTAAGGTAAGGTTGCCTAAATCAGCAATGGATTGCTGCAAGGCATTTATCTTATTTTGCGAAGTCTTGATGTTTTGTTCCGCACGCTGACGATCATCACTCAGGACGCTTTGCTGTGTGCGTAAATCCGCTAACACTGCATCGTTATTAAACAGAATGTCTAGAGTAGACAACATCTCTTTGCGTGACGATATTTGACGATTAAGGGATTCATTCTGAGCGGTTAAATCCACCAAACGTGCATCATGGTTAGACAGTACGTTCTGTTGCTCGTCCAGTTTGATTTGAAGCGTTTGTTTGTCTTTATCAAGGGATTGTTTGAGATCCGCTGCGACGCCTAAACCTGTTGTGACCTCGTTCATCTCGTCAGAATGCACTTGTATTTTATCCATGGTTTGCGTCTTTTCTTCATTCAAAAATGAGGCATCGACCAACGCCGATAACAAAACCACCAGCACCAATAAGAACTTCGCGCCCACAGCTGTGACAAACACTTTATAAGCCACTTCGATAAAATGACTTTTCACCCAATACAAGTAACCAAAAATTAAACCCGACAAGGTCACAAAGGCTTTGAAATACACTGTAGCAATGATTTTTAGCAGAATACTTTGGAAAATAAGCGACGACACCGCCACCTTCATTACGCCAGAAAAGTCTTCCACCATGTCGTTAAACGGATCTAATAACTCACCAATAGTAACGGAACTTACAAACACACTAATTTGAATACTTTGCAGCACAGAAACCGTTGCATTAAATAATTTGGCTAAACCAAAGGCACTTAACGCCTGCACCAAGGAAGAAGAAACATAGTCGGACGCTTTAGTATCTAAAAAGCCCCACCAAGAAAAAACAATTGCCAGCAGGATCGCAATGTAATAACCGTTGAATTTGCTTTGTTGCTTGATCATCTACCACCTCTTTTATCCCCAGTGCCTCATAATAACAACTAAGAGTTAATACGAATCTATCTCAATTGAAGCTAGAAGATCGCTTTTTAATCGTTATACTATCTACTTAAATTTAAAGTAGCCATCGAAGGAACGAACGCGCAACACTCACCTCCAACTTTGCGATTAGGTAATGAAAGAGACTATTCAACTAACGTCATTAGTACCAAGCGACGACTTAGCTCCATTCGTTGAAAGCTTTTGGATGATCGAAAATCCAAGCGATAAAGATGAAGAACTTTCCACCTTCCCTGATGGCGGGATTGATTTGTACTTTTTCCACAATGCCGAATATCCGCTGCACATATCCTTGGTAGGACTAGAAACAGACGCTAAGCAGGGCGTCATGCCAAAACAGTCAGTATTACTGGGGGTTCGCTTAAAAATATTAGCCGTTGAGCATTTATTGAGCACCTCTGTCGCCAACATTCTGAATCATCGCATTACACTCGACATTGGCTTCGCGGGTATAGAACTAAACGACCTAAAAAGCCTGGATACTTTTGCTAATAAGCTCAGTTTGTATTTTGCGTCCCAGCTGACAGCGCCAATAGACCCACGAAAAAAAGTCATGTCAGAACTGATTTATAAGACACATGGTTCAATAACAGTGACTGAAATATCTCAAGCAGCCAATTGGAGCAGTCGCCAAATCAATCGATACTTTACTAAGTGGCTTGGCTTACCGCTAAAAAGCTACTGTGACATTTTGCGGTTTCGCCACAGCTTCGACTCACTCAAAGTGGGCGAACTCTTTCCCAAAGAAGGTTTTAACGACCAATCTCACTATATAAAATTGATCAAAAAATACTCTAGCCTGACACCTAAGCAACTGGCTCAAGACGAAAACGACCGATTTATACAATTATATTCTGAAGATTAACTCTATCATCCGACTCGCTTTACAATTGATTATGAGTTTCATTCCCATAAAAACTCACTCATTGCATTGTAATTCCTAACGACCTCGTTCCTTTATTTAGCACTCTATTTGATTGGCATGGCACAAACACAATATGAAGATGATTATTGTTATTACTATTGTTTCTATATTTTTAAATAATGCATGGGCCGCGGACAACGTACGCTCCCCTATTACGATTCAACACGCTTTCGGCTCAACAACCATTACCCACAAACCAAAACGCGTGGCAACTGTGGCATGGGCAAACCATGAAGTACCACTTGCTCTAGGTATCGTTCCCGTTGGTTTTGCTGCCGCCACATTTGGAGACGACGATAACGATGGTTTATTGCCTTGGGTGACTGCACGACTTAAAAAACTGAATGCTAAGACGCCCGTATTGTTTGATGAAGGCGATGGAATCGATTTCGAAGCGGTCGCAGCAACACAACCCGACGTTATTCTGGCGGCTTACTCCGGCTTAAGCCAATCCGATTACGACACGCTAAGCATGATAGCGCCTGTCGTTGCTTTTCCAGACAAGCCTTGGTCTACCAACTGGCGCAGTATGATTCGCATTAATAGTGCTGGGCTGGGAATGGCGGAAGAAGGCGAAGAACTCATTGCCAGCATTGAAAAAGACATCGCCGAGCGTGTTGATCAATACCCAGAGTTAAAAGGTAAATCTGCCATGTTTATCACTCATCTTGATCCGACCGATTTAAGTGTTATTCGCTTTTACAGCGCCAATGATACCCGTGTGAAATTTTTTGATGATCTAAGCATGCACTCACCTCAAAGTATCAAAGACATCAGTAAAGATGGGCTCTTCTCTGGCGAAAGCAGCATTGAGCAAATAGACATGTTTAACGACGTAGACATTTTCGTTACCTATGGCAATGAAGAGTTGCTGGCGCCTTTAGAATCAAACCCACTTATGTCAAAAATGCGTGCGGTTAAAAATGGCTCTATTGTCATGCTGGGCAATAGCAAAATGGCGACTGCAGCTAATCCAACGCCACTGTCTATTACCTGGGTGTTAGATGATTACCTTCAAGCGCTTGCAGAAGCGGCTCGTAAAGCCAAATGAGCCAGAACAATTCCAAACATAAAGGCCTTTTACAACAGAAGCCCATTGCCTTATTCGTCGTCCTAGTCGCTTTACTGCTGTTGTGCTTTTCCTCTATTGCCATTGGCACGAGGGAGGTTACTTGGCAGGAAATAATAGGCGCCTTACAAGGCCAAATGAACACCATGGGAGAAGCCTCTGTGACCATGCGCCTACCACGCACAGTGCTCGCCATTTTTGCGGGCTGCGCCTTGGGATTATCTGGTGCCATTATGCAAAGTGTGACCCGCAATCCATTAGCCGACCCTGGGATTCTTGGCGTTAATGTGGGTGCCGCTTTCTTTGTTGTTATTGGGCTGGCGTGGTTTGGTATTAACCAACTGCAAACCTATGTTTGGCTTGCCATATTGGGGGCAGGCATAACAGCCATCTTCGTCTATTTCATTAGTTCGCTAGGATACGGCAAATCCACCCCACTCAAATTCGCTTTGGCGGGTGCCGCCACTTCTGCTGCGCTGTCTTCTTTTATTGTGGCTGTCGTCTTGCCAAGAAATGACATTGCCGGCAGCGTTAACTCTTGGCAAATTGGCGGCGTCGGTGGCGCCACGTTTGATAGCATCCAGCTAGTTTTGCCCTTCTTAATCGTTGGTTTTTTACTTAGTGTATTTATTGCTAGGAAGTTAAACACGCTTGCACTCGGAGACGATATTGCCGCTGGACTGGGAGAAAATGTAACTAGGATTCGTCTTTTAGCTTGGTTATCTGCGGTACTTCTGTGCGGAGCAACAACGGCTATTTGTGGCCCTATCGGCTTTGTTGGTCTCGTGGTTCCTCATTTATGTCGACTGCTTGTCGGCGTAGATAACCGCTGGCTGCTCATTTTTTCAGCGCTTGTCGGCGCATGCTTATTATTAAGTGCGGATGTGTTAGGACGCATTATATCAAGACCAAGTGAACTCTCAGTTGGTGTTGTGACCGCCTTTGTTGGCGCACCTTTCTTCATCTGGATTGTCCGTCGACAACGGGTGAGAGAGTTATGATTAACACAAACTCGACGCTCGCACGCGTTACCAATGGACGAAAAAAACGATCCAAGCGCTGGAAATACGTAGCTAGCTTACTTTGCTTATTGGCTGTCGCTGCGTTTTCAATCACCTTAAGCTTGGGGCAATCCTTTACACCGCCACAAGATGTCATAAACGTTTTACTGGGTGAAAACGTTCCTGGTGCCTCTTTTGTCGTTGGTCAGTTACGCCTACCAAGAGCCATTATTTCTCTTCTCGTCGGCATGAGTTTTGGTATGGCTGGCGTGGCATTCCAAGTGATGCTGAGAAACCCATTGGCTAGCCCCGATATTATCGGAGTAAGTTCAGGTGCGACCGCCGCCGCGGTATTTGCCATTATTATGCTACATATGGATGGCACTAGCGTGGCCTTCTTCTCTATCGCCGTAGGCTTATTGGTCGCCTTAGCGGTCTACGGCTTGTCCTATCGAAATGGTGCGTCAGGTGCTCGACTTATTCTGGTTGGTATTGGCGTCTCAGCGATGATTGAAAGTTTTATTGTGTATTTACTATCACAAGCCCAAGCATGGGACCGTCAAGAAGCCATGCGCTGGCTCAGTGGTAGTGTGAACTCCGCACAAATTCATCAAGCCTTACCGCTAATCATTTCTTTATTGATATTTGGTGGATTTTTACTAAGTCGAAGCAGAGATTTAGAAGCATTAAGAATGGGTGACGATACCGCCCACGCACTGGGTGTTCGAGTCGGCATGACTCGCCTTACTGTCATAGTGTCGGCGGTAGGACTTATTGCGGTGGGAGTCGCGATAACAGGGCCTATTGCGTTTGTTGCTTTCTTGTCAGGCCCAATTGCAGCACGCCTAGTAAAGAACAATGGTTCCTTGCTGATTCCTTCCGGTTTAGTTGGGGCTTGCTTAGTGATGGGCGGTGATTACATCGGACAATTCTTGCTACAGAGTCGTTACCCTGTCGGCGTGATTACTGGCGCTTTAGGTGCGCCCTACCTTATTTATCTTATTATTCGTGTTAATCGTAAAGGTGGCTCACTATGACACTAAAACACCAACTCCTTGTCGATCATCTTGCTGCAGGTTATGGTGAAAAAAACATCCTTAATGATATCAATATAGACATTAAACCTGGTCAAATTACATCTATCATTGGCGCCAATGCCTGCGGAAAATCCACCTTATTACGCACTATGTCACGCTTATTATCACCGTCTAGTGGTCAAGTTTTACTTGATGGCAAATCGATACACAACACGCCAACACGACAACTAGCGCAAACGCTTGGTTTATTGCCCCAATCACCCATTGCACCAGAAGGCATCACAGTCAGCGATCTAGTCAGCCGAGGCAGACATCCCCATCATGGATTCCTGTCACGATGGCGCAAAGAAGACGATGAAGCCATTACCAAAGCACTAGAAACCACCAAAACCACAGAGCTTTTGGACCGAGAAATAGACGAATTATCCGGTGGACAACGCCAGCGCGTCTGGATCGCCATGGCATTAGCGCAAGAAACCGACATATTGCTATTAGACGAACCGACCACCTTCTTGGACGTTGCTCACCAAATTGAAGTACTTGACCTGCTTGTCGACCTAAACCAAACCCGTGGCACCACCATCGTATTGGTATTGCACGATCTTAATCTTGCAGCGCGTTATTCAGACCAGCTTATCGCCATACAACAAGGTCAAGTCTTTGCCAATGGAGCACCAAACGAGGTGGTAACAGAAAACATGATTCACGCTGTGTTTGGCCTCCAGAGCCAAGTCATTACAGACCCTATTTCCGGCAGCCCAATGGTTTTGCCAATTGGACGACACAAGAGAATAAAACACACTTAAGCAAAGCAGACTGAAACCCTTATCCATAACAAATACGTATCAATAATCATTAGCAATACTATTTTTATATTATGAAGTTATAGAGGAACCAAAAATGAACAAGAAAAGCGCTCTTCCCTTTAAGTTAAAGCAAAGCCACTGCGCTGTCGCGACACTTTTCTGCTGCTCCGCACTCACACCAATTGCTGGGTATGCAGAAACAGAAAATGAGGCAGGCACCTTTCGACTTTCCCCTATCATGGTGAATGATCAAGCTATAGCCGATGATGACTCAGAATCAGTTGTGGCCAAAGAACTATGGGTCGGCGGCAAAGTCGCTACCAGCATTCAAGACACGCCAGCGTCTGTCTCTGTCATCACTGAAAAAGAAATCAAGCAACGTGGCGCCAGCACCACAGAAGAAGTTCTTGAATATACACCAGGCACAGTGACAGGTTACTACAGCACAGATGACAGAAACGATTATTTCCAAATTCGTGGTTTTAGCGCCACAACCTATCGAGATGGACTCACTCTTGGTTCCATGAGAGGCATCAGAGAAGATGCTTATGCTTTTGAGCGTGTCGAGGTAATCCGCGGTGCGAACTCCACCTTATTCGGCCCTGCTGATCCAGGTGGATCCATCAACTTTGTGAGTAAACAACCAAAATTCTATCGCTTTAATAATGCCTTCGTTACATATGGCTCTAACGACCATAAAGAAATGGGTATCGATGTTGGCGACACACTTGATGAAGACAAAAACCTAGCCTACCGACTAACAGGCAAGGTAAAAGACAGTGACCGAGAATACGATCACTCAAAAGATGATTCACAATTCATCATGGGCGGCCTTGCTTGGGAGCCTAATGACAACACCAGAGCCAACCTAATTGTTGACTACCTAAAAACCGATTCATCACCAAACAGCGGCGGCTATCCTGCTGGCAAAGATTATAACAGCAGCCTATTTTATGGTGAACCTGATTATAATTCCCACGATGTAGAGCGAACCAACATCAGCGCCAATATTACCCACAAGCTTGATAATGGCTTTAAAGTCATTTCAAACTTACGCTACAGTGATGCTGAAGACAGCTTTGGTTATTTGTACCTAAGCAAATACTCTGCTGACACGTCTGGAACCACTATGGGACGCGACTACTACGCCCAAGACTCTAAATTAGAGCAGTTCAATGGCAACTTGTTAGGGCAATATGACATTAGTTTTGATCGCCTAGATAGCAGTACTGTATTTGGTATCGAGTATCAAGATTCGACGACAGATTCCACTACTTACTATGGAAGCGCTTCAAGTATTGATATTAATAATCCTATTTATTCTGGTGCCCCTACAAACACGCCAGTTTACGGAAACACAAAAACTGATTACCAAACAAAAGCCGTGTTAATTCAGCAGAACTTCGCATTAGATGATAAATACATTCTTACTATTGGCGCTAGACACGACGACATTGATGTTAGTCAAATGAACTATTTGACCGAGACAAAATCTTCAAATGACTTTTCAGAAGACACTTTCCGCTCGGCATTTACATATAAATTTAACGATGAAGTGTCTGCCTACATAAGCCAAGTAGAATCCGTAGCACCGCCATCAGCGACAAGTACCAAAATCGTCCGCGGCGACCAAACTGAGGTCGGTGTTAAATACTCGCCAAGTAATATGAACGCCCTGTTCTCTATTGCTGTTTACGATCTTGAAAAAAGCAATGTGGAAACTTCATCTTTCCAAAGTAGCGGCATCGTTCGTGAAACCATTGGTAAAAACCAAGTGAAAGGTGTGGATTTAGAAGCTCGCGCGGAGTTAACCGATAATTTAAACATCTCCGGTGGTTACTCATACATGGAGCCAAAAATTACCAAAGATGATACTTACGAAGGCAAAACGATCTCATACACACCCAAGCATTCCGCTTCTGTATGGGGACATTACACACTTCCACGCCAAGATATGTCTGTCGGTCTAGGAGCTCGTTACATCGGCTCCTACTACTTCACCAATACCAACGATTCGAAAAGTGAATCCGCAGTAATAATAGATGCTTCATTTGGCTATGAGGTTACACAAGATACCCAACTTTCTATGAACATCAGCAACTTGCTAGGTAAAGAATACGTCGCGGGTTCTGGTTCAGCAGATTTCTACAACCCCGGAAGAGATATCACTCTCACCTTGAACCACAGCTGGTAAACAGCCATAAGACAATAAATCGAACTCCTTGCCTTTTATTTAGCCAGTATGGAATCCATACTGGCTTTGTTTATTTACAGTAACTAGTAACTCATGGATGCATAAAGTCCATACGCATTTCTGTCAATAATTGGAGCAACTACGAGGTTTCTAACACTCTTTCCCATACCAGTTATGACATATTGAACACCCACGGCTAGCGCAGCTCCTGCTGCGACATCACGCCAGTAATGATATTCACCATGTACCCTAGAATAACCAACAAAAGAAGCAGCAGCATAAGCTGGCACACCGTATTCCCATCCGTAACGCATCTGCAAGAAAGCCGCACCTTGAAAAGCGGCTGAAGTATGCCCTGAAGGAAATGAATTATTGTCATTTCCGTTTGGACGCTCTTCATCTACTGCAAATTTTAGAGTATGTGTTGCAACTGAAGTCCACAAAGCCCCTTCAGCCCATTGCTTAGTACCCTCAGAGTCACCTTTCATTAATGAAACCATACCAGCCATCAGTGGAATACCTATCTGAAGATTATCTCCAGCACGCACGATAGCATCATCAGCATGAACCGCACTAAAGCAAGACACAAATAAACAGACAACTATCGCCCTAACTAATTTAACAAAAGCTTGTCGTGATCTCATTTTTGAGCCCCCAAGCATGCGTTAAATATATTCAGCTTTGGGTTCAGCTCTTGTGTAGAGACACGAGCAAGACTAAGTAATGAATGGAAAAAGTAATCATGAGAAATGTCAGTATCTTTTGATGCTTTTAGACAATCCATATCTATATTGAAAGCGGTAGCCGTTTCTTCTGGCAACCATACAAACCAAGGTACTTGAGTCTGGTATTCGGGAGCAAATGCATATGGAGCACCATGCAAATACAGCCCGTTTTCACCTAAAGATTCTCCATGGTCTGAAACATATATAAGACCGACATTATATTTCTCTTGATATTTTTTTAGCTTTTCAATCAGTTGAGAAAGAATAAAATCGGTATAAACAATCGTATTGTCATAAACATTAACGATTTCTTGGTCAGTACATTGCTCAATGTCCTGCCTTTCACAGGCTGGCTCAAATACAGACATAGATTTAGGGTATCTTTTATAGTATGTCGTCCCATGAGAGCCAATAATGTGAAAAGCAAGCAGTTTGTTTGAGGCCTCCATATTTTGGATGTTTTTATCTACATCCGTGATTAGCGCTTCATCGTAACAATAACTGCCATCACAAAATTCAGATCGATTTCTCGCTAATTCGACAAAAGGAATATGCTTGGCGACTCCCTTATCACCGCCATCATTTTCCTTCCATAAAAGCTGATAGCCACTTTTTTGAATAATATCTAGAACATTACTTTGACTATTTGCGACTTCTTTTTTATAAGACTGACGAGATAAATTCGAGAACATACATGGCACAGAGTGCGCTGTAGCTGTTCCACAGGATTCAACTGAAGAAAATGAAACTAAGTCGTATTTTTCTGTATAAGGATTTGTATTGCGAGAATAGCCATTGTATTGAATATTCTGTGAGCGAGCGGTTTCACCAAGAACCACAAAAATTAGATTCGGTTTATTCGAATGATTCGGTATTATTTTCGCATCATCCCCAAGCTCTCTATATTCAATAGGATCAGAAAATACATACTTTTTTAAATATTTATAAGTTCCATACACATGAGTAGGAGTAACCATTTTATCCATGTAGGAATGGTTGCGCCCTACAGCTGCTATTTCTTTGTAATTAATTTTAACAACTAGAAAACCAACAAAAACAGCAATTAAAATAGTAATAATTCGTTCTGAGATTTCTTTTAATAAAGTCGCTCTAAATCCTGTCTTTTTCAACGCAATAAAAATAGATGGAAAAATACCAAGCATAATCACAAACGATATAGATCCAAAAGAAAGAAAACCTAATGCTTCGGATGGATCTGTCTCGATTGTATTTTCAATCATTCCGATATCCCAAATAACGCCATAATGTAAGGTGGCATATACACAGGATGCTGAAGTAATAATAAGCGGAATGAATATCAACTTATTTATTAGTGGAAAAGCAAATAACTGAAATACAATAACAAAAACTGATGATAATAAAATTGGAATTGAAACAATGAGAGCGTAGCTGAATGAATCCGTACCTTTCGTTACTTTTATAAATTCATTAATAATAGGTGCATTTAAAATTGTTCCGAAATATATCCCGACCAATGTACTAAGAAAACTATATGAAATAGGGCGTCTAAAAAAACGTATAACTCCAAATTTCCCAAGCATATTTCCTTTGGCTAAAAAAGCTCTAATTAAAGGCATAAGACAGCACCTCATCACCTAAAATTAAGCTCCAACTAGCGATTAAGACCACTAACGAAACAAAAACAGCAGCACTACCAATGTCTTTTGCTCGACCACTAAGTTCATGATATTCATCACCTACACGGTCTACGACAGCTTCGATTCCTGAGTTAAGTAACTCAACAATAAGCACAAGTAACAAAGTTGAGATCAACATTGCTTTTTCTACACCCGTGCTATCTGAAAGTAAGGCGATTGGCCCCATTATTAAAATTAGAGCTGTTTCTTGACGGACTGCTGCTTCATATTTAAAAGCAGCTTTAAAGCCTTGATATGAATATCCAGCAGCTTTAATAACTCGCATAATCCCTGTGTAACTTGACTTCAACACGCTCTCCCACGACTTAACTGGATGTTTTTTGAACAAAAAACACTACGGCTTTAAAATTTCATCGTGGAGGATTTTAGAAACGTCTTTTCCTAAGGCAAAGATACGTATTTTGAAAGGAAACCCGTAAATTATTTTTTATTTTTTCATCTAAATTAATCAGTTATAATCACGCGACACTGACAGCCTAATCTTGTGTAAGGTTAAATTAATGCCACTTCTTACTGAATTAATTCACAAAACATCTTATATGGATGAGGAAGAACGCTGTGAATTCATTGAAGACTTGAAACGAAAACATCCAGAGCTACTTAAAGATATTGATGATCAACTTTCTTTCAATGCAGACTTTGACCTTACAAAAATTCTCTCTGTATCAGCTTCATACGCAGTCTCTTCTGACATCTACTTAGAAAGCTCTATTGTAGGGAAATATAAACTGCAGAATAAGCTAGGCTCTGGTGGGATTGGCGTCGTTTATAAAGCCGAAAGAAATGATCAAACCTTTGAACAATCTGTAGCGGTAAAATTTATACAACCTGCTTTGGTTAATGTTATTGGTCGATGGGCTTTATTTCGTGAAGCACAACTTCTTGCAAGTCTCAACCACCCTAATATTGCTAAAGTATTTGATGGAGGAGAGCACGAAGGACATATTTATATTTCTATGGAATGGATTGATGGCTCAACTCTAGGAGACCATTTAAAAAACAAGAATATAAGTCAAAATGAAAAACTTAGTATATTTATTGATATTTGCAGTGCAGTAGAACATGCACATTCAAGAAATATAATACATGGAGATATCAAACCCTCAAACATTATTATTGATGAGATAGGAAGAGCTAAACTCATAGATTTCAATTTATTTATAAAAACAAAAACAGGGGCAGACATAGAAGGCATATCCGCATTCACTTCTGAATATTCAAGTCCAGAACAATTAGAGTCAAAAGAACTAACACAAAGTATAGATATTTATTCAGCCGGGAAATTATTAGAAGCATTAAATAAAGATAACATTTCTCAAGAGCTAGAAAAAATAATAAATAAATCCACTCAGCATGAATCATCTAACCGATACTCTAACATTACAGAGCTAAAGAATGACATTAAAAATATATTAGAAATAAAACCCATATCAGTCATGAAGGGAAGCTATTTTTATATTTTAAAAAAGTTCATTAAAAGAAGGAGGTTTACATCTCTATTAATTTCAATCGTATTCATAACTTTAATCGTCTTCTGGATATCTGTCTTTTTAAAAAACAAACAAATTGAATTTGAAAAAAAAGCAGCTGAAAGTTTACTATTCGAAATAGCGAATTTATTACATTACAGCGATGATGAAATATACAGACAAGCCACTTTAGACACCATGTTAGATTTAACCAGAAGAAAAATCCTATCAAATCGAGATCTATCTGATGAAATGAAAGGAAAATTGATTAAAGAACTAATAATCCCATCCAAAACTTACAATCATAAATAAAGTGAAATCTATAAAATGCCGGATAACAAAACAATAAAAATCAATTTAATTAAATTGATTTTCATCGCAACAATAACCATGATGTCATTTAAAACAATTGCAGATGCAAAAAAAGCTCAACTCTCCAAAAAAATGGATATAGAAATATATTATGAAACCTCAAGTGGTTTATCTGGGTTAACAGAGAATGGATATTACAATTTCAATACAGGTGACGATGTTACTTTCTACTTAACTGAAAACAAAAAAATAGAGATATTAAAGCTAAATAAAAAACTAACAAATTCAAAAAACACAAACTTTAAAGAAGTGGTTTTTCAACCATTAGATAAAACGCTAACAAATTACGTTGTACAGAAAGCAGATAAAAATGGTGATTTATGTTTTTATGATGTATCTAAATATTCTATTGAAAATTACACAGGGCCAATTGGTGAAACGTATTACAAAGTAACTGCTAAAGGCATTTATGAGTACCCTAGTATAGGCGATGATTTTACGAATTGTGAGCGCAAACCTAGCACCAAAAAAAATGTAAGCTTTGAGCCAATCGACGATTTTTCTCGTTTTGAAGGCGGAATTCTCGGCTGTGCATTAAATGGCTGCTCTATTAAAGACCTTAATGGATACTCTTTGACTGCTTATGCCGTAGAGAATAAAGGTAATGAAAAATATCGAAGTGTCGCAATGCATTATGATCAAGATAGTAAAATCTTGGTCGAAAAGAGTAAGGGCATAGGAAAACAAGATGGAATATCTCATTTGAATTTAGCTGAATACCTCTGGTTAACGCCTTTAAAAGAAGATATAGATAAATTAAAATTTAACGGATTATGGCGCTATAAAGAGATAGGACAAGAAAATATCGAAAATGGTTGTATATTAATAAAAAACAATCTAGTTTTTGAGTCTAATAAAACAAACTCTAACTGTATTAATCCAGTTGAAAGCTATACAATAGATGTTTCATCAAAATATATTGATATGTGGTGGCTTAAAAATGAAGGGGCAACAGCAACAATTGCTCAAGTTAATGCCGCAGTAAAATACAAAGATCAAAATAATATAATACAATATACTGAATGGGAGTACTTCCCCATTTCTGATGATTTAGAGAGTGCTCCTCTTTATAAATACTCATACAATCCAAATGAAATAAAAAACAAGAAAAAAGAAATATTTTCTATAACCACATTCGAGAGAGTCAAATAAGCATTGAAATATAATACTAATCTATACATTTTATTTGGTGAAAAAAACAAAAATGCCGAAAAGGTTTTATATACTTTTGTTTACCAAAGATTAAAAGACATTGCTCGTATTCAAAAGCAACGCCATCCTAACTCTTCGAAAGATATCATAGAAGATCAGGAAAAAACTACGGCTTTAGTTCACGAAGCATATCTTAAGATGACTCATTTTCCTCGTGAAGAATTAAATAGTAAACGAGATTTTTATCTAGCTATTGCCACCTTGATCAATCAAGTTTTATCGGATATATCGAGGAAGAAAACAGCAAAAAAAAGAGATAGTACAGTTGGTGTATTTAATAGTGCTACTAACGATGAATTATCTTTTATGGAAATAAGCCTTTCTATTGAAAAGTTACTCTTGAAATTAGAGTCTAACTATTCAAGGCAGGTTGAAATCTTCAAACTAAAGCAGTTAGTAGGCTTGTCTACTAAAGAGCTGACTGAGTTATATAAATGTAGCGATAGCTTAAT
The DNA here is from genome assembly GCF_002806845.1 of Marinomonas sp. ef1. Classification (NCBI taxonomy): domain Bacteria; kingdom Pseudomonadati; phylum Pseudomonadota; class Gammaproteobacteria; order Oceanospirillales; family Oceanospirillaceae; genus Marinomonas; species Marinomonas sp. ef1. The sequence goes on from NZ_NHTT01000015.1 coordinate 28,476, forward strand.
CGAGAAAGACCTCCTCTTTGTACGTAGGTGGTTAAAATCAAAGTTACACACAAGTTCTCACAACGAATTTGAGACCACAAGTCATATGTAAAGAAGCTAGGAATGTATATCAAAAAATAAACTTGTCACTAAAACGCTGACCTCTCAAGTTTTCTATCAGTAACGAACTACAAATTTCAAAGTCCGCTGCTGTCTAAACCCAATGTTGCCATAACTAAAATTCCTCTTTCATAGCTAAGAGAAGAAGCTCTAAATGCACAACCCCTCTTAGACATATTGTAGTGGTCAACTAATTCCGGACAGTAAATTAGGTTGTTCTTCCGCTTTGGCAGGTGGCATCCCGTTGTTATATTGATGCGGCCTGCGCCAGTTATAGTAATCCATCAGATAAAAACTGATATCTCGTTTTGCTTCGTTTTGAGTCATGTATCCTGTCGTTGGAATCCACTCGGACTTCAAACTTCTAAACACTCTTTCCATGGGAGCATTGTCCCAGCAATTTCCTCGGCGGCTCATACTTTGCTTCATGCGATAACGCCATAGCCGTTGTCTAAATTTTCGACTCGCGTATTGGCTGCCTTGATCCGAATGGAACATCACACCTTTTGGTCGACCACGCTGTTCATAAGCCATATCTAAAGCTTTTACAACAAGCTCTGCATTGGGATTTGATGAGAACGCCCAGCCAACAATACGCCTTCGATATAAATCCAAAACGACAGCTAAGTAATACCAGCGACCTTCTGCCCAGATATAAGTAATATCGCCACACCAAACTTGATTAGGGGCACTCACATTGAACTCTCTACTCAGATGATTAGGGACGTCTGGTTGTTCGCCTCCTGTATCCTTATAGCGATGCCTTCCTGGTTGTTTACTGCATAAGCGAGCTTCCTTCATTAAGCTTCTGACTTTGAAGCGACCCAGCGTATAGCCTTCATCCTGCAACATATTCTGTAATGTTCGGCTTCCCTCCGCACCACGGCTCTCATTGAAATACTGAGCCACTAGGCTACGCAATGTTAACCGTTCAGCATCAATCTTCTGCTCACGCTTGAGGTAATCGTAGTAACTACTGCTTGGAACGCCAAACAAGTCACAAAGTACCTCTGTTGCTTCTTGCTCTCTTAACTTATCAATTAGCGCATACGTTCTAGGTCGTCCGACATCAAGAGAGCTGTAGCCTTTTTTAGAATGGCTTTTTCCCTTTCTAATCGACTAATTTTGGCTTCAAGCTCTTGTATGCGCTGCTGTTCTGGTGTCAGAGCTTTCGCTTTTGGTGTGACACCACCTCGTTCCTCTTTAAGCTGACTAACCCAGCGCCGTAGAGCTGTCTCACCAATGCCAAGGGACTGGCAGGCCTCAGTAAAACTGTAGCCTTGATCGAGTACTAAGCTGCCGGCTTCATGCTTAAACTCTGCTGAAAATACACGACGTTTTGTCATTAAACACCTCTCTTAATGTGGCAATGTTACCACCTAAAATGGTGTCCGGTTTTATTAGACCACTACATATCTTGTCTTGAGGTAAGCACGAAGAAATTAGGAAACCGAATCGATGAACCGTTTTTAGACAAAACAGTTCATTTTTTTGAAAGATGAAATTTAGACGCTCGAAAGAACCCTCATAAACAGTTTTTTAGGAGGTGTCCCAATTTTGTCCCATAAGAAAAAATGAGTTGCATCGCCCAAAAGAAATTCGAAGTAGAAACTCTCTAAAACCCAGCAAATACGTGGGTTACAGAGTTAGTGACCATTATTAAAATGGTACGCCCGAGAGGATTTGAACCTCCGACCTTCGCCTCCGGAGGGCGACGCTCTATCCAGCTGAGCTACGGGCGCATGACTTGTTGCGTGGCATTAATACTTTTGCAAGTAAACCAGAACAAATTGGAGTGCGTATTCTAAAGGAAATCCCTCAGGATTCCAGTGCTTAAAGCAATAAAGAACAGATATAAGCTGTTTTTTATTGCTTTGCTATCACTCGGGTTTCTCGTTAGCTGCTTACACTGCCAACAGTTAACCTATAAGAGAAAAAACTTAGCCTATTTTATGCAACTCAGCCACACTAAAATCAGCAATAATGTCTTTAGTCGATTCCAAAAAGGTATTGATATGGGTTGTTTTCATGTGATCTTGCCAAGTATCGTAACCGCTCCAACGTTCAAAGTAGACAAACGCCTCGGCGTTATTGTTGTCTTGATGCAGATCGTATTGCAAACAACCTGCTTCAACACGAGTTGGTACAAGTAAAGCTTCTAGAGCAGTTTTTAACTCTGCACTTTTGCCAGGATGGGCTTTAATATTGGCGACGAGAACGAGTTCGGTGGTCATGTTTTTTCCTTGTCTTATTAATATGTTACAAAAATAAAGTAGAAGTAAAATACAAAGCGGAATAAAAAATTACGCGATGGAAAACACGTCTTTGTGTTTTAATCACTGTATCGTTTTTGACTCTTCATCGCTAAGGATTCATTGTGACTTTTTCTATCGCGATTTTTACACAACGCATCGTTATTCTTGGTTTCGCCAGCCTTGCTCTTGCGCTTTCTTCTGTTGCACATGCCGCTCGTTCTGGCGAAACTCTTTACAACAGCTATTGCATTGCTTGTCACATGAATGGCGTTGCTGGCGCTCCGAAGTTTGGTAATAAAGCGGATTGGCAACCACGCGTTGAAAAAGGCATAGACACTTTATTAAAAGATGCGACAAATGGTTTTAAAGCCATGCCACCAAAAGGTTTATGCTTCGATTGCAGTGAAAATGAGCTACGTGGTGCGATTCAATACATGATCGACAATAGCTCAAGCAACTAGCTGTTTAACTACTTAGCCATTTAACATGGCTTTTAAGGCAGATAATGAAGCTTGGCCGCGTTCTTTTTTAGTGCTTTCCCCTTCGTCGCTGCGGCCTTCCCATACAAGATCTTCTTCCGGTAGTTCATCCAAGAATCGACTCGGCATACAGTCAATTTCTTCACCGTATTGGCGACGCTTTGCAGCTAAGGTAATGCATAAGGTTTTTTTCGCCCGAGTGATGCCAACGTAAGCCAGACGACGCTCTTCTTCGATGTCATCGTTTTCTATGCTGTTTCTATGCGGTAACAGTTCTTCTTCACAACCGATCAAAAACACATGTGGATACTCCAAACCTTTGGAGGCATGAAGCGTCAGTAACTGCACCTTGTCTTCATCTTCCTCTTCTTCTTGGCGTTCCAGCATATCGATTAATAGCAACTTGCTAATCGCTTGATCCAAGCCTGCAGTTTCGTCTTCTTCCCAAGCAGATTCCATCATGCGCTGAATAGAATCGAGTAAGAAACGCACGTTTTCGATGCGTCGATCGCCTGCTTTATTGGAAGATGTTTGCTCTTGAATCCAGCCGTAATAATCCATGTCATGAATCATTTGCTCGATCACGGGCACTGGCGATGCGCCTTCTAAACGCTTTCGCAAGTTGGACATCCAGCGCTCAAAGTCCTGCAAACTTTTTAATGAGCGCCCAGTAACGGTGTCTTCCAGCTCTTTATAACCTGATGCTTCAAACAAACTCACGCCGCGCTCAGTGGCAAGATTCCCCACTTTTTCAAGCGTGGCTGGTCCAATCTCTCGACGCGGCAAGTTAACGATGCGTAGGAAAGCGTTGTCGTCGGAAGGGTTTACCAAAAGACGCAGATAGCTCATTAGATCTTTGATTTCGGCCCGTGAGAAAAACGAAGTGCCACCGTTCATCTTGTAAGGAATACGGTAAGCTTGCAGCTTGATTTCTAACAAGCGTGCTTGGTGGTTACCACGATACAAGATGGCAAAATCTCGATAGGGAATTTCATGACGTAAATGGCGTGATTGAATTTCCGCCGCCACACGTTCAGATTCAGCGTCTTCATTACGGGTCACCATGACACGAATCGGGTCACCCTCTTCGTGATCACTCCACAAGGCTTTATCGTAAATATGCGGATTGTTCGCTATCAGCGTATTGGCCGCTTTCAGGATGGTTTTGGTGGAGCGATAGTTTTGCTCCAACTTGACCAATTTTAAGCTCGGGTAATCTACAGATAAACGCTCTAGGTTTTCTGGACGTGCACCACGCCACGCGTAAATAGATTGGTCATCATCACCCACCAGGGTAAAACAACGACGAAAGCCTGCCAACAAGCGGATCAATTCATATTGACTGGCATTGGTGTCTTGGCACTCGTCCACCAGCAAGTAACGAACTTTGTTTTGCCAGCGATCACGTAGCTCTGCGTCAGCCATTAATAAACTAACAGGCAATAAAATTAAATCATCGAAATCCACGGCGTTGTAAGCACGCAAATAACGCTGATATTGCACATACACTTGCGCCGCCAGCAGAAACTCTTCGGTGTCCGCATTGGTCATGGCTTCTTGTGGCGTAGTTAGATCGTTTTTCCAATTAGATACTGTGTTTTGACAATACGCAGCAGAATCAGTCTGACCGTTGAATTCTTTATCTAGGATTTCCTTGATGAGACTAAGCGAGTCTTGGGAATCAAATAAGGTGAAGCCTTCTTTTAAACCTGCACGGCGATATTCTTTACGAAGAATGCGTAAGCCTAAATTATGGAAAGTCGAAATACTCAAGCCTCTACTTTCTTGTTTAGACAGCATGCCGACCACACGCTCTTTCATTTCTCGCGCAGCTTTATTGGTAAAAGTCACCGCGATAATGCTGTTAGCTTTGAAGCCACATGTTTGAATCAGATAGGCAATCTTTGTGGTGATTACGCTGGTTTTTCCCGATCCAGCACCCGCCAATACTAGCAAAGGACCATCGATCTGTTTGACGGCGTCTAGCTGGCGCTCATTCAGATTACGAAGACGATGAGATATGGATGGCATGGACTGACTCATGGAAAAACTCTGGCTCGTATGGCTATTAAAAATCAGCCGTAAGTGTAACCGACAATGAAGCGTCTCGCACTGAGAGAAAAATCATAAGAGCAAAAACTAACAAGCACAAAAAAGGGATGCACAAATGGCATCCCTTTTTTGACGCTAAGCAAATAGATTATTTATCTGTTTCTTGCGCGTTATTTCCAGCAACAGGTCGACGGCTCCAATAGCTTGCCAACAAAGATCCTGAAATATTGTGCCAGACACTGAAAATGGTGCCAGGCAGTGCCGCCATTGGCGTGAAGAATTTCACCGCTAATGCTGCAGCTAGACCAGAGTTCTGCAGACCGACTTCGAAGGCAATGGTACGACAAACACGTGCATCAAAACCAAGCAAGTAAGTCACCCAGTAACCCAAGGTCAAACCAATCGCATTATGCAGAATCACAGCTGCCGCAACAACCAGCCCAACTTGAACGATCTTAGATGCACTCAAGGCCACAACAATAGCAATAATCAGTACAATGGCAAACATCGAAATATAAGGAAAAATCGGTTCAGCCTTGCGAACAAACTTCGAGAAAAAAGTATTAATCAATACACCCGCAGCAACGGGTAATAATACAATTTTAAGTAAGCTAAGCAACATACCAGCCACTGGCACATCAACACTTTGACCAATCATTAGAGACACTAAAAATGGTGTCAGTATCACGCCAAGCAAGGTCGAAATAGCCGTCATAGAAATTGACAGCGCCGTATCGCCTTTTGCCAAATAACACATAACATTTGATGACGTCCCACCAGCCACACTGCCTACTAGCAACATGCCAACGGTTAGCTCAGTATCAAAACCAAATGCAAAGGCAACACAGAATGCGGCAATCGGCATGACTAAAAATTGCAATAACACACCCACGCCAACGGCTTTACCATTCTTCAAAACTTGTTTGAAGTCTGCTGGGCTTAAGGTCAATCCCATCGCTAACATAATGATAGTCAATAATGGAACAATTTGTGTTTTTAAACCGACAAATATATCCGGTTGAAAAAAGGCAATTGCTGACAGCAACAATGCCCAAAAAGGGAACAGCTGGATAACCATAGGACAAAACTCCACATAGGCTACTTACCTTCGTCGCCAATAAATCGACAAACTTGAGCACGCAACGACTATTTAATTATTATTAGTCCCGAAAACGGGAGGAGAATTGTAACGAAATGAAAAGAGTTAAAACAGCTTTTATCTTGCATTTAGAAGAGTAAAAAAGCTTGCACTACACCGTATTGAAGACATACTTAAGCCTTCAATACAGCAGAAAAAAATTTACTATTACAAACCTTCACATGACGTTTTTAAGCGGCATTTCTTAAATGTTTATTTTAAATAATATGTTTAAGAAGATACCGCCATCGATAAGGTTTTTTCCATTTTTCGATAACTTAATGATTCCATTAAATGCGCCCTGGTTACTGGAGAATCGTTTAAATCTGCCAAGGTGAGCGCAACTTTTAAGACTCGATGGTAAGCACGAGCTGAGAGTTTTAACTTTTCCAGTGCTTGCTGCATAAATTGTTTATCTTCTTCACTTAACGCACAAATAGCCTCTAACTGTCGACCGCTTAGCAAAGCATTTTGTACTCCTTGTCGAGCTCTCTGCCTTGCGACCGCAAGCTCCACGCGCTCACGAACATAAGCACTGCACTCTCCTTCTTCTTGTGCATTCACTAAAACATCAGAAGGCAAAGGCGGCACTTCTACATGCAAATCAATGCGATCTAAAAAGGGTGCAGAGAGTTTTTTGAGGTATTTTTGGCTAGCGCTGGATTGATAATAATCTTGTCCACCACTGTAGGCTTCATTACTGGCGTTCATTGCTGCAACCAATTGAAAGCGAGCAGGAAAGGTCACTTGTCCACGTGCTCGAGATATATGAACTTCACCGTTTTCTAAGGGCTCGCGCAGCACTTCTAACACCTTACGGTCAAATTCTGGCAATTCATCAAGAAAGAGCACTCCACAATGCGCCAAAGATGCCTCACCTGGCTTAGGTATTGAACCGCCTCCAACCAATGCAGCAGCTGAACAAGAGTGGTGCGGAGATCGAAACGGACGTTCGGACCAATACCAGTCTAGCCCCATTTTTCGCCCAGCCACCGATTGAACAGACGCTACAGCCAGCGCTTCTGCTTCTGTCATGGCGGGCATAATACTTGGTAAACGTGACGCCAACATGGTTTTCCCTGTTCCTGCTGGTCCAATAAACAATAGATTATGTCCTCCCGCTGCTGCAACTTCTAGTGCTCTACGAGCCTGATATTGACCTTTTACATCACGCATGTCTTTATGATCCAAAGGCAAAGGCTCAGTGGGTTTAGAAACACAAGCAGGTAACTTACTTAATTTTAGTAGATGAGCTGTCACTTGAGTAAGATGTTTGGCAAACACCGCGTCGCCTTCCACTAAGGCAGCTTCTTGCTGATTGTCTTCAGGAAGAATCAGTTGGCGATTAGCATGGTGACAAGCAATAGCAGATGGCAGTAACCCTGGCACACCACGAATATCACCCGACAAAGCCAACTCCCCTATAAACTCAGTGTCACGAAGATTCAGCTCTCCGAGTTGCCCAGACGCGACTAACACACTGATAGCAATCGCCAAATCGTATCGGCCACCCTCTTTGGGTAAATCCGCTGGTGCTAAGTTGATGGTGACGCGCCGGGTAGGAAATTCAAAATGGCTGTTGATAATTGCACTGCGTACTCGATCTTTCGCTTCTCGAACAGCGGCTTCAGGCAAGCCCACTATATTTAGTGAAGGCAATCCATTTGAAATATGGGTTTCGACGGTAACTAAAGGGGAAGACACACCCACACGGGCACGACTATAAATAGTGGCTAAACTCATGATCACTCCTTGACCAAATTATTTCTTTATGATGCTTTATCGCATGAAAAGCAATCCAGCTTTTCACTTGTTTCGTATAGGTAATACCTATTAACTAAGGTTAAAAAATGGCTTTCAACCAAATAAATCCCAACAAACTTCTGCTGTCGAAATGGACGTCCACATCGCCACAACAAAAAGAGAAGCATTTCATCGTCACAAAACTGATTCGAGATGAAGAAAACACGGTTGTGGAATGTGTTCTTGAGGCTGTTATCAATAAAAATCAGTATTGCTTGCCTTGGCAAACTCTGACGTCACCAGATAATTGGCTTCAAGGTTGGAAATAGCCAATCTTAACCATTTCCATATCAAGCGATTACTTATATCAGACTACTGTCCATATCAAACCACTGTAAGAAAACGAGTTAGTCGTTTTTTTCTAACTCGTTCAAACGTACTTCCAATGCAGCGAGCTTTTCACGGTACTTGGCTAGCATTGCCGCTTGCACTTCAAACTCTTCACGGGTGACTAAATCCATTTTACTTAACGTATTACGAGCCACCTCGTGCAATTGCGCCTGAATTTCTTCTTTTGGCAACTTACCCAATGTTTCTGCGGCTTGGCCTAGTCCAGTTCCAAGTTGCTTTATAAATTGATCAATCATGTCATTCTCATTTTTTGTATTTACAATACTTAATAGTATAGAAGCCTAAGTAAGGTGCAAACAAGCTCTCGGCTGCACATCTTTATATCAATGCTCCGTTATAAACACCTAACGTCATTAAATTGCCTCTTTTTTGTGCGCCAAATAAAATATTGCGGGCTTTAATCAAAACAAATCCTCTAAATAAGGCACGCATTACACTTTTAGCCAAATGTTTGTTTTCTGATCAGAAGCAATAAGATAGGGATCTCGCCCAACAACACCACTCGGATCAATTGCCCACTCGCACCAAGTTAATGCAATAACCAATGCAGACACACCAATATGCCGCACTAAATAAAGCCATCTGATGCTCTTTTTAATTCCGAAAAGTCGACAAAATCCTTACAAAGCCATTGTTATAAGGGCATCCCCATATATGGCACGCATATTGAATAAGCTAAGTACCTGCGATACGACAATAAAACTGACTTTTAAAGGAGACAGTGGGTATGAAGCTTATAACTGCCATCATCAAGCCATTTAAACTCGATGATGTTCGAGAAGCACTTTCTGAAATCGGCGTTCAAGGTATCACCGTAACAGAAGTGAAAGGTTTCGGACGTCAAAAAGGCCACACAGAACTATACCGCGGCGCTGAATATGTAGTGGATTTTTTACCTAAGGTAAAAATCGAACTTGCCATTGCAGATGAAATGACCGACCAAGTGGTTGAAGCCATCACTGGCGCAGCAAACACTGGCAAAATCGGCGACGGTAAGATCTTTATCGTTAACCTTGAACAAGCGGTTCGTATTCGTACCGGCGAGACTGGTGTAGAAGCAGTTTAATAACTGCTCGATTTATACAAGCCTTTAGGGGGGCGAAACATGCAAGATCAAATTTTTCACTTACAATATGCGATGGACACCTTTTATTTCTTGGTGTGTGGCGCGCTGGTCATGTGGATGGCAGCTGGATTTGCCATGTTGGAAGCAGGTCTAGTACGTGCTAAAAACACCACTGAAATTCTTACCAAGAACGTGGCTTTGTTTGCCATTTCTTGCATCATGTATCTAGTTTGCGGTTACGCCATCATGTACGGTGGCGAGTGGTTCCTTACTGGTATTCAAGACGTAGATGTTGCTTCTACTTTAACGGACTTTGCTGGTCGTGAAGGTGGGTTTGAAGGCGGCGCAATCTACTCTGGTGCTTCTGATTTCTTCTTCCAAGTTGTGTTCGTTGCAACAGCTATGTCTATCGTATCTGGCGCAGTTGCTGAACGTATGAAGCTTTGGGCTTTCTTAGTGTTTGCAGTCGTAATGACAGGTTTCATTTACCCAATGGAAGGTAACTGGACTTGGGGGGGCGGTTCTGTATTCGGTATGTTTAGCCTTGGCGACCTAGGTTTCACTGACTTTGCAGGTTCCGGTATCGTTCACATGGCAGGTGCTTCGGCTGCTCTAGCTGGTGTATTGGTACTCGGCGCTCGTAAAGGCAAGTACGGTCCTAACGGTGAAGTTCGCGCTATTCCTGGTGCTAACCTACCACTAGCAACACTAGGTACTTTGATCCTATGGTTGGGCTGGTTTGGATTCAACGGCGGCTCTGTACTAAAACTTGGTGATATCGCTAGTGCTAACTCTGTTGCCATGGTGTTCTTAAACACAAATGCAGCTGCAGCTGGTGGCGCAATCGGTGCACTTATCCTTGCTCGAATTTTATTCGGCAAAGCCGATCTAACAATGCTTCTAAACGGCGTACTTGCTGGTTTGGTAGCAATCACAGCGGGTCCTGATACACCATCTGCTCTAGGTGCGACGCTTATCGGTCTTGTTGGTGGTTTGATTGTTGTTGTGTCTATCCTGACTCTAGACAAGCTTAAAATTGATGATCCAGTGGGCGCTATCTCTGTTCACGGTGTTGTTGGTCTTTGGGGCTTGCTAGCTGTACCACTAACTAATGATGGCACGACGTTCGGCGGACAAATCGCAGGCGCTCTTACTATCTTCGTTTGGGTATTCGTTTCTAGCCTAGTGGTTTGGTTAATCATCAAAGCCATCATGGGTGTACGAGTTACTGAAGAAGAGGAATATGAAGGTGTTGACCTTTCTGAATGTGGTATGGAAGCGTACCCAGAGTTCAGCAAAAAATAATCGCCCTTCCTAAAAAGATAGTGTTCTTAATATCAAAACCCTCGCCTCGGCGGGGGTTTTCTTTTTATCTCCCTTATTGAGTTAGCGTTATACACCCTTATGACATACTGATCTCTTACTTACTCACACCGATACGCGTTATCATGAGCAATACATAAGACCGATTTATAGAGGCCAACATGCACGACGATTTACATTTAACCATTCGTAACCTTACCAACGACGACTACGACGAAATAAAAGTACTGATGGATAAGGTCTATCACGACATTGGTGGCTCATGGCCGGAACATACTATTCATAAGCTGATCAAGGATTTTCCTGAAGGACAAATCTGTTTAGAAGATCACGGCAAAATTGTCGGTTTAGCCTTGTCTGTTCAAGTTAGCTATCAGCGTTTTAGTAACCCGCATACTTATGATGATCTTATCGATCAAAAAGAAAACATTCTGAACGATGAGCGTGGCGACGCCATGTATGGTCTAGATGTTTTAATCGCCCCAGAATATCGTGGCTACCGTCTTGGTCGTCGTTTATACGAAGCAAGAAAAGACCTTTGCCGTCAACATAACTTGCGCGCTATTTTGGCTGGTGGCCGAATTCCAAGCTACCACGAACATGCCCATGAAATGAGCGCTGCGGAATACTTAGAATCGGTTCGCGAGCGTAAAATTTACGACCCGATTCTGACTTTCCAATTGTCTAACGATTTCCAAGTTACTCGTTTGCTAAAACGCTACATGCCTGAAGATGAAAAATCTCAAGGCTACGCAACCTTGTTGGAATGGAAAAACATCTTCTTCGAACCTGATACCAACGTGATTCGTTCACGTAAAACCCAAGTTCGTATCGGTGCGATTCAGTGGCAAATGCGTGAAGTAGAAAGCGTTGACGAGCTGTTGAAGCAAGTCGAATACTTTATCGACGCGGTATCCGATTATAAAAGTGACTTTGTTTTATTCCCTGAATTCTTCAATGCGCCACTGATTGGACTAAGTCCTGACCAAAGCAACCAAACCGAAGCTATCCGCTTTTTGGCGAGCTTCACTGAACGCTTTATCAACGAAATGTCCCAGTTCGCGGTCAGCTATAACATCAACGTCATCACTGGCTCCATGCCAGTAATTGAAGACGAGACTGTTTATAACGTCAGTTACCTGTGTCGTCGTGACGGTACAGTGGAAGAGCAAAAGAAAATCCACATCACGCCCCATGAACGCCGTGACTGGGTTATTGAAGGTGGCAACGATTTACGCGTCTTCAATACCGATGCTGGCCGAGTGGGCATCTTGATTTGTTACGATGTGGAATTCCCTGAATTGGGTCGTCTACTTGCAGAGCAAGACATGGACATTTTGTTTGTACCATTCTGGACAGATACCAAAAACGGTTACTTGCGCGTACGTCGTTGTGCTCAAGCGCGCGCCATTGAAAACGAATGTTATGTGGTTATTTGTGGTAGCTGTGGCAACCTTCCTCAGGTAGAAAACCTAGACATTCAGTATGCGCAAAGCTCGGTATTTTCGCCTTCTGATTTCTCTTACCCACATGATGCAGTGATGGCAGAAACCACGCCAAACACTGAAATGATCATGTTCTCAGATTTGGACTTAGATAAGCTCAAATTGACTCGCAGCGAAGGTTCGGTGAACAACCTAAAAGACCGTCGTACCGATCTTTACTCAGTGAATTGGAAAAAATCGAAATAAGCGAAACCGCTTTTTCCTGTGATAACATGGACGTTATCACAACAGCTTAATTTCATTTTGTAAGACTGTTCAAAGGCGCTGATAGCGCCCTTTTTATGACAAAAAGAGACTCTCATGGCCAAAGCAAAAACCGCCTTTGTATGCAATGAATGCGGAGCCGACTACGCAAAATGGCAAGGACAATGCCAAGCCTGCAGTGCGTGGAATTCACTATCCGAAATTCGCCTTACTTCTAGCAAAACCTCTGCTCGCGTTTCCGCCAGCCAAGATCCACGTTATCAAGGTTACGCTGGCGCAGTAACTGGCATCCAAAACTTATCCGATGTTGATTTGGGTGATGTACCTCGCTTTAGCTCTGGTGCGAACGAATTCGACCGAGTATTGGGCGGCGGATTGGTTCCCGGTGGCGTGGTGCTGATTGGTGGGCATCCAGGAGCAGGTAAAAGTACCTTATTGCTGCAAACCATGTGCTGGCTCGCGCAACAACAAACCGCTTTGTACGTAACAGGGGAAGAATCCCTTCAACAAGTTGCCATGCGAGCACAACGCCTTGGGCTGCCAACACAAAACCTAAAAATGTTGTCAGAAACCAATGTGGAAGCGATTTTAAACATCGCTCAACAAGTCAAACCCAAAGTCATGGTTATCGACTCGATCCAAGTGATGCATTTAGATGGTGTGGAATCCGCACCCGGCAGCGTATCGCAGGTTCGAGAAAGTGCCGCTGTTTTAACGCGTTTTGCTAAGCAAACTCAAACTGCGGTATTGCTTGTCGGGCACGTTACTAAAGATGGTTCTTTGGCTGGGCCGAAAGTACTTGAACACATGGTAGATTGTTCTGTGTTGCTGGAAGGTTCAGAAGACTCGCGCTTTCGTACCCTTCGCGGCATGAAAAACCGCTTTGGTGCCGTGAATGAGCTTGGCGTTTTCGCTATGCTCGAAAATGGCTTAAAAGAAGTCAAAAACCCAAGTTCTATTTTCTTAAACCGCAGTAATCATCCCGCGGCTGGTAGCCTTGTGATGGTTGTTTGGGAGGGAACGCGCCCGTTATTGGTTGAGCTCCAAGCACTGGTCGATGATTCAGCTTTAGGCAATCCAAGACGCGTCACGGTGGGCTTTGATCATAATCGTTTAGCCATGCTATTGGCGGTGTTACACAAGCACGGTGGTTTACTAACATCAGATCAAGATGTCTATCTAAACGTGGTTGGCGGTGTGAAAGTTTTGGAAACCAGCGCTGATCTTGCCGCTATCGCAGCGGTAGTCTCTAGTTTCCGCGATAGAGCATTACCACATGATTTAGTGGTACTTGGAGAAGTCGGTTTATCGGGTGAAATTCGCCCTGTGCCATCAGGACAAGAACGTATTAGTGAAGCGGCGAAACATGGTTTTACCAGAGCGGTGGTACCAAAAGCTAACTGCCCCAAAAAGCCCATTGAAGGCATGAAAGTCATTGGGGTTGAACGTTTATCGGAAGCGCTAGACGCGATTTTTGAGAATTAATTGACCGATTAACGGCCCGAGTGGGTGGTTAATCATTTGTTAGTTCAAACAGGTCTGTAATCTGTTCATCTTCCATACCATATGGAAGCGCCTTGGCGGAATCGGCTTCCAATCTTTCTTGGCGAGCTTTTAGCAGACGCGCACGACGTTGCTGACAAAGATCCAATACATGATGTCGCGCTTCATTGGACAAAGAAAACCAATGAAAGCGCTCTTCCCTACTGCGTAAGCAGCCTTTACAGAATCCCTTTGCACTGTTTTCACACACACCTCGGCAAGGGCTTTCTATGGCAAACAGTTCTATTTGTTCCATAATGCCCCCTTAAGACGTTAATGTAATTCGACGCTATTCAGTTGCTAGCTGAAAATCGTACACTTCTTCTGGTGATAAAAAGTACACCCTATCCGCTGGAGCTGCATCCAAAGAAAACCAATAAAATCTCTCTGTCACACCCATTTCTAAATAAAAATTAACATACGCCGCATGCACAGGATCGGTAACACTCAAGCTCTTAGCTACTACTCTCGTGCCATCTGACCATGAATGAACGCCAACACCAGCGCCAGCTCCAATACTTCGTGTTACACCACCTAAGAATAGATCAACACCACCAGAAAGCACGTAACCCGTCGGCGCTATGTGAGTATTCAAGCCAAGCCGACGGATCAAACGTGCACCTTCCATTGTCGCTTGCTGATCAACAGAACCTGGCACATCAACTAAAACGAGATCCGTGACATTAGGATTTTTACGCACCATATCGCTTAGCTGCTTTACGAGGTCTGCGCCCAAGACACCAGATAAATAAGCCGAGTTTCCTTCGACTTCAATGGTCAGCTCAGCACTTGATTGAACGCTTTCTTTTTTTTCAGGTGACAAGGCACAACCCGATATTAAAACGCTCAGCAAAACAGGTAGCCACTTAGCACTATGTAAAAAAGATATCTTGGTATTCATATTGGTCCTAGCGAAAAGAAAAGTGTCAATTCATAACAAGCCTTCGCTGCTACTTTATATTGCCAACCAATACGAGGGAAGTGTATGAAGAAGTTTTTATGCTTACATTTCTCGTATATAAGAAATGGCCGCTTATCTTTCGACAAACAGCCATTAAATAACTCAAATCTTTTATAGATTTAATCCCTATGAAGGAAAAGAAAAACTCTTCCCTTCACGAACGCCAGCTGAAGGCCAACGCTGAGTAATGGTTTTTCGCTTGGTGTAAAAACGCACAGCATCCGGACCGTAAGCATGTAGATCACCGAACAAAGAACGCTTCCAACCACCAAAACTGTGATACGCCACAGGCACTGGTAAAGGCACGTTAATGCCAACCATGCCCACTTCAATATTATCCGAGAAATAACGCGCCGCTTCGCCATCACGAGTAAAGATACAAGTGCCGTTGCCGTATTCGTGGTCATTAATCAGCGTCATGGCCTCTTCCATAGTATCGACTCTAACCACTTGCAGCACAGGACCAAAAATCTCTTGTTGGTAGCTTTCCATGTCTTTGGTCACGCCATCAATAAGCGTCGCACCAACAAAGAAACCATTTTCATAACCTGAAACATTAGGGTGACGACCATCAACAACAATCGTCGCACCTTGTGATTCAGCGCTATCAATAAAACCAACCACTTTGTCTTTATGCTCTTTAGTAATAACTGGACCAAAGTCATTGGTTTTATCTGAACATTCACCCACTTTAAGAGGCTTCATGGCTTCGGCCATTTTGCTAACCAAAGCATCACCAGCGGCTTTACCAACCGCAACTGCTACTGACAAGGCCATGCAACGCTCGCCAGAGGAGCCAAAAGCTGCACCAAGTAACTGGCTGACAACGTTATCCATATCCGCATCCGGCATGACAATAGCGTGATTTTTCGCGCCACCTAGTGCTTGGCATCGTTTGCCGTTTGCACTAGCTTTGCTATAGATATATTCGGCAATCGGCGTGGAACCGACAAAGCTCACGGCTTTTACTCGCTTGTCTTCCAATAAGGTATCAACAGCCACTTTATCGCCATTCACCACGTTAAATACACCAGCAGGCAAACCAGCTTCATACAATAGTTCCGCGATAAACAATGCGGTACTTGGATCGCGTTCAGACGGTTTCAAGACAAACGTATTACCGCATACAATCGCCATCGGAAACATCCACAGTGGTACCATCGCAGGGAAGTTAAAGGGCGTAATACCGGCCACCACACCTAACGGTTGGAACTCACTCCAAGAATCGATATTTGGACCAACATTTTTGCTGTACTCACCTTTCAACAATTCTGGTGCACCACAGGCGTACTCAACGTTTTCAATCCCGCGCTGTAATTCACCCGCGGCGTCATGGCAAATTTTTCCATGCTCAGCACCGATGAGTTCACAAATTTTATCGGCATGCTTTTCCAATAGAGCCTTGTAATTAAACATGATGCGCGCACGCTTTAATGGCGGAGTATTGCGCCATTCTGGATACGCAGCTTGAGCAGCTGAAATAGCTTCTTCTACCGTTTCACGAGAAGCAATGGCAACTTTTTTTGCCACCTTGCCAGTTGCGGGATTAAACACATCTTGAGTACGTTCGGCTTGCTCTGAGTGTTTACCGCCGATCAAGTGTCCGATGATTTCCATGAGTACTCCATATAGTCATTATAAAAGGGTTATTGGCATCATTACGACAGAGTAAAAGCCACACTGATGACAAACATTGACTCTACTATGACAAGAGGAATAGATTATAAAAAGTCGAATCTATTAACGCTTAGTTAATCTTTTACTTAACTAAGATCTCTAGGGCAGAATAAATAATGAATCAATTTCAAAGCCAGGTAAGCGATGCTGATCTTCGTATCTTACGAATCTACCGAACAGTGGTGGAATGTGGCGGATTTTCCGCTGCCGAAGTTGAGTTAAATATCAGTCGCGCCGCGATCAGTATTGCCATATCTGATTTAGAAACACGTTTAGGCTTCCGCTTATGTCAACGTGGCCGCTCAGGTTTTTCGCTAACCAATGAAGGTAGCAAAGTATACGACTTCACCTTACAACTATTGTCATCCATCGAAGATTTCAGAACCAACATCAATGCGCTTCATCAACATTTGAAAGGTGAATTAAACATTGGCATTACCGATAATCTT
Organism: Marinomonas sp. ef1; assembly: GCF_002806845.1. Lineage (NCBI taxonomy): Bacteria > Pseudomonadati > Pseudomonadota > Gammaproteobacteria > Oceanospirillales > Oceanospirillaceae > Marinomonas > Marinomonas sp. ef1. The sequence goes on from NZ_NHTT01000015.1 coordinate 45,380, forward strand.
GTGACCCTGCCATATACACGTATTACAAGAGCTTTAGCAGGACTAAAAGACAAAGGCCCGCAAGTTGCTATCAATATTCGGATGATTCCACCCACAGATGTAGAACGAGGTGTGTTAGATGGGCGCTTGCATGTTGGCATAGTGCCAGACCTAAAAATACTCAGCGGTTTAGATTATCACCATCTATACGAAGAAGAATCCAAACTTTATTGCAGCGATACTCATCCATTATTTTCGGTCACAGATGGCAAAATATCCAAAAACAAACTCAAAGACTTTGACGCAGTACTTCCTGCTTATGCGCAAACACCTGAAATAAAAGCCCAACACCAACCTCTTACCGCAAGTGCAACCGCGACTGACCGAGAAGGGATTGCCTTCCTTATTTTGACAGGACGTTATATTGGTTTTCTACCAGACCATGTAGCAGAACATTGGATTCGTGACGGCCGAATGCGCACCATTCTTCCCAATGAATGCCATTACATCACCCAGTTTTCAGCAATCACTCGAAAAGGTGCTCGTGCCAATCTCATTCTGGAAACATTTTTAAATGAGTTAGAAAAAAACCAATAAAACATAACCTATAAGACAGATATCTAACATATGGAATATCTTTCATATATATTTAAAAGTTTATATCCTAACTCCAGAGATATAAAATGCATTCATCTAAGTATTTCCTATATTTTTACGGAGTAATCAATGAATTCCCAAAAACGTATTAATACGATTATTGGTTTAACGTTAGCAGCATCTCTGCTGCTAACTGGCTGTTCATCGAACGAAGATGAATCAGCTGTAGAAAAAGAAATTGTGCGACCAGTAAAATTAATTACCATTGAGGCAACAGATTCAATAAATATTCGTCGCTTTCCTGCAGAATTAAAAGCCAGTGAAGAAGCAGATATTGCCTTCCGCGTTGGCGGGCAATTAATGAAAGTAAATGTTGTCGCTGGTCAACGGGTCAATAAAGGCGAACTTCTAGCTTTACTGGATCCAACTGATTTCAAACTTGAAGTAGAGCTTGCTGAAGCAAACCAAAGTCTTGCCGAGGCGCAGTTTAAGCGTATTCAGGCAATATTTAAGCAAAACGCTACAACTAAATCTGAGTATGACTCAAGCAAAGCAACATTGGATCAAACTAATAACGCCCTACAATCTGCTAAAAACCAACTTCAATACACTAAAGTTTACGCACCGTTTAAAGGAGTTATTTCCTCTGTAGCGACGGAAAACTTTCAATACATTAGTGCTACAGCACCTATTATGCACATACAAAATATTGACGATTTGGATGTAGAGTTTCAAGTTCCAGAAAGCCTAGTAGTCAGCATTAAATCCACACAGTCAGACTATCAACCAAACGTAATAGTCGATGTAGCACCAGACGAAGTATTATCAGGCACATACAAAGAACACAACACAACACCCGATCAAACATCCATGGCCTATGATGTTTCACTGCGCCTAATCCGCAACGGTAAACCAGAACACACTTTATTACCTGGTATGACAGCGAACGTCGATATAGATTTAAACCGTCTTTTAGGGATGAAAAAGCATGTTGTTATTCCTGTCGAAGCGGTTACACGTCGCGAAGATACAGACACAGGTAAATCAAACAGCACTGTTTGGGTCTTCAATAAAGACACAGGCAAAGTGAGCGCACGTGTTGTGACACTTGGATCCTTACAAGGTAATCAAATTGAAATCACTTCAGGCCTTAACGCTGGAGATCAAGTGGTTGCTGCAGGAGTAAACAGTCTCACAGACTCCATGCATGTTCGCCCTTGGACACGTGAGCGAGGTCTATAATGGATATTGCTGCTTATTTTATTAAACGCAAAGTAACGAGTTGGATGGTAACACTGATCTTATTGATCGGCGGTACTATCGCTTTTACTAACCTTGGTCAATTAGAAGATCCTGAATTTACTATCAAGGATGCTCTGATCATTACCCAATATCCTGGCGCTTCACCAGAACAGGTCGAAGAAGAAGTCACCTATCCGATTGAAACTGAATTACAGAACCTGCCTTACGTAGATAAAATTACATCAACATCAAAAGCGGGCTATTCAAAGGTTCAATTAACCATCAAAGACTCCTATCGCGCTAAAGAACTAAAGCAAATATGGGATGAAGTTCGTAAGAAAATTCGCGATATTCAAGGCGATTTCCCAAGCGGCGTGTCCACACCTATTGTTTTAGATGATTTTGGCGATGTATACGGCGTGATGCTGGCGATCAATGGTCAGGGCTATCCATACAAAGACCTTAAAAACTACGTTGATTACATCAAGCGTGAATTAGTACTAGTTGATGGTGTCGCTAAAGTTACCGTAGCTGCAGAACAAAACGAGCAAGTCACTATTGAAATTTCTCGTGCTAAATTGGCCAATATGGGCATCGCACCAAGCCAATTAGAAGACTTATTATCGAACCAAAACAGCGTATCAAACGCTGGACGTGTAAAAGTTGGCAGTGAGTATATTCGCATTAGCCCGACTGGTGAATTCAAAGACATATCTGAGCTTGAGAACCTTATTGTCGGTACCCCATCGGATGGCAATTTAATTCGTTTACGAGACATTGCCACGGTGAAACGTGAATATGTTGAACCACAGACTCACATTGTTGATTTCAATGGCGCTAAATCGCTATTACTCGGCATATCCTTTTCATCTGGCGTAAACGTGGTGAAAATTGGCGAAGCATTAGAAAACCGAATTGAAGAGCTTCAATACCAGCAGCCTATTGGCTTAAGCATGGATCCTATTTATTTCCAATCAAAAGAAGTAGATCGTTCTGTATCAAACTTCTTGCTTAATCTAGTTGAAGCCGTAGGTATCGTTATCCTAGTACTTTTGGTCTTCATGGGCATTCGTTCTGGTATTTTGATCGGTATTATTCTGTTACTTACCATCCTTGGTACCTTCATTATTATGGATTACTTCCATATCAATCTACAGCGAATATCTTTAGGTGGTCTGATTATCGCCCTCGGTATGTTGGTAGATAATGCCATAGTGGTAACCGAAGGTGTACTCATAGGCATGCAAAGGGGCATGACCAAATTACAAGCCGCCAGTGCAGTTGTGAAACAGACTAAATGGCCACTTTTAGGTGCAACCGTCATTGCAGTTACCGCTTTTGCACCGATTGGTTTATCGCCTGATGCTGTTGGTGAATTCGTTGGTTCGCTGTTCTATGTTTTGTTGATTTCTCTGCTATTAAGCTGGATCACAGCCATTACATTGACGCCTTTTTTCTGTGATTTATTCTTCAAAGAAACAATCCAAAAAGCCAACAATGAAGACGGTTCAGCAGAAGAACTAGCCGACCCTTACAAAGGTTTTATCTTTACTGGTTATAAATGGTTGCTAGATAAAGCCATGCACTATCGCTGGGTAACGGTCATTCTTTTAATTGGTAGCTTGTTTACTGCAGGTTGGGCATTCCAATTTGTAAAACAATCTTTTTTCCCACCTTCGACAACACCAATGTTCTACATGGACATTCAAATGCCGGAAGGAACCCACATTGATAGTACTTACAAAACCGTAAAACAAATTGAAAGCGATCTGTTGAAAGACGATCGTATTAACTACGTAACGTCAACAACTGGGCAAGGCGCTTTGCGTTTCATGTTGACGTACACAGCAGAACAAACTAACTCAAGTTACGCTCAGTTCATTATTCGCACCAAAAGTGCTGATGTAATTCCTAGCTTACTCAAAGACTTGTACTACAAGATGCAAGAAGAGTACCCAGGGCTGGAGGTAAAACTACAACGTCTACAGTTAGGGCCATCTAGTGGTGCTAAGCTTGAAGCTCGTGTAAGTGGTCCTGACCCTAAACATTTACGTCAAATAAGCGCGCAGATCCAAGAGATTTACCGCACTGATGGTGGCCTTGAAAATATTAAAGACAACTGGCGTCAGCCTGTTAAGGTGCTTCGCCCAATCTTTAATGATGCTCAAGCTCGACGTCTAGGTATCAGCAAAACAGAATTAGACGATGTATTGTTAACCAACTTTACTGGATCTCAAATTGGTTTGTATCGTGAAGGCACTGACTTGCTACCTATCGTAAGAACAGCGCCTGAAAATGAGCGTGTCTCAATAGACCAAATCCGTGACTTACAGATCTATAGCCCAGCGACAGGATCCTACGTAACCCTTTCGACACTGGTATCTGGATTTGAAACCGTTTGGGAAGATCCAATCATTGAACGTCGAGATCGTAAACGTACTATTACGGTGATGGCTGACCCTAAAATTTTAGGTGATGAAACAGCAATGGAGATATTTTCTCGAACTCGTGGCGCAATCGAAGCAATTCATTTGCCACCAGGGTATGTTCTAGATTGGGGCGGTGAATACGAAAGCAGTACTGATGCTCAGGCTAACATATTCAAGGCTTTGCCGATGGGCTACCTATTTATGTTTATCATCACCATATTACTGTTTAACTCAATTCGTGTGCCGCTGACAATTTGGTTCTGTGTGCCGCTAGCATTAATTGGTGTTTCAACAGGGCTACTGGTAATGAACTCTGCATTCGGCTTTATGGCATTGCTTGGATTCTTGAGTTTGTCAGGTATGACGGTGAAAAATGGTATCGTATTAGCGGACCAAATAAACTACGAACTTGAACAAGGTACAGAGAAATACGAAGCTATCTTCATTTCTGCTGTGAGCCGTGTTCGACCTGTTTGTATGGCTGCAGTCACAACCATTCTTGGTATGGTGCCATTACTTTACGATGCGTTTTTTGAAGGCATGGCCGTGGTCATTTCCTTTGGCTTAGGCTTCGCGACAATACTGACACTGATCGCTGTACCTGTGTTTTACACTATATTATTCCGAGTCAAATATCGTCATCACGAAGACTTTGAATAATACCTTTGAATAATGACTAAGCGTTGTATTTAGAGGGTGGAGCTTTATCGAATAGATAAAGCTCCTGTTTTTAAACTATCTATCGTATTGAGAAGACCATGCATCTAGACGACATCTTAAAATTAGACATTAAGCTACTCGTCGCTTTCGTCACTATCATGGAAGAAGGCAGCGTTTCTCGCGCCGCGGAAAGACTTGGAGTGACACAGCCTGCACTTAGTAAAAGCTTACAACGCTTAAGAGATTTATTTAAGGATTCGCTATTCACTCGCCAAGCCTATGGCTTAAGCCCAACAGCGCGAGCCTCTGAATTACACGACCTAATTCAGCCAATTTTAAACTCTCTTTCTGAATTAATGAGCCCGAACTCACTAGATTTAAAAAACCTAGATCGACGTTTCAAGCTACGTGTAGATGAAGGAGATTTAGAAAATTTTATTGAGCCATTACTAGCGTCATTACAATATCAGGCACCAGGTATGAGACTATCCATCAGCTCATGGGGAGATTCCCACCTAGATGAGCTAGTTTCAGGCAATGTAGATCTTGGGATTATGCGCATCAACGATACGCCCGGTAATGTTCGCAGCAAGCTAATAGGCTACATGGAAGCTTGTATTATATTAAGTGAAGCGCATCCGCTTTATCACAAAGAAGAATTGACGGTAACAGAGCTGTTATCCCACAAAGTGGTGACACATCACTTGCGCCCCAACCGAAACGGCTCTTTTTCAAAAACAGAACAAAAACTAAAACAACAAGGTCATATAATTCAGCCAAGTCTAGAAACAGATAGCCTGATGGTTGCTATGCAAGCAGTGAAAAGAGGCATGGCACTGGTAACATCTCGCTCAATTGGCGACTTATTTTTACAAATAATGTGCGAGAAAGCCCATTTTTATCCAGTGAAATTATTGCCAATTCCAAAAGAAGTATTGGAGCTCGATGAATATAGTGGTCGACACCCTATCCATATTTTTTGGCATGAACGCTTCAATAATGACCTTGCCCATCGTTGGTTGAGAGAACAGATCATTTACTTTATGCGTGAATCCCCCTGGATGCATCCACCAGTTTGATGCATCCACATTCTAATAGAATTATCCCGCGTCGCGCTCCGATCTAACCCAATCAAAGCGCGGGATTCTTTCACCATTTATTTCAACAGACTCTTGAAACATACTTAGCGGTCTTGCCCACCAGCCGAATTCTCCATATAAAGCCTGATAAATAACTAACTCTTCCTCAGTTTCGCTGTGTTTTGCCACTCGCTCAACCCAGTACAGCGCCCCTTTATAATGTTGATAAACGCCCGCTTTCATATTTAAAACCTCTATACTTTTTAAAAATCGACCATAATTAGCCAATATCTAGAAAAACTTGTCGCTAATGCGAAAGTTACTCTCTTACACGTACTATAGAACTCAGCAATAATACTTACATATTATCGCCCTAACCCATTTTCAGGAATTTTCTATGTATCTAGTACGTCCAGTAGATTTTGCCGATCTTCCTGCGCTGGAACGCCTTGCTCAACAGGCGGGTATTGGTATTACAAACTTCCCCGCAAACAGAGAACGCCTCAACGACAAAATCGCGTCTTCTCGTCGTTCTTTTCAAACTGATGTCGTACAGCCAGGCGACGAATCCTACTTGTTTGTGTTGGTGGATACCAGCAATGAACAGATTGTTGGTTGTTGTGGCATCGATGCCATGGTGGGAGTCGATACACCGTTTTACAGCTATCGCATTGATGAAGTGGTTCATGCGTCGCCACAGTTGCAAATTCACAATCGAATTCCTGCACTCTTCTTATGCCATGACTATAGCGGAACCAGCCGACTTATTGCCTTAGTGGTCGACAAGGCGCACCAGAACCCCCTTGCTATGTCTTTGTTATCCAGAGCACGCCTACTCTTTATTGCTCGTTATCCAGAGCGTTTTACTAAGCGTTTATTTGCAGAATTGCGCGGCGAAAGTGACAAACACGGCTACTCTGCTTTTTGGGACGCCTTGGGAAAACACTTTTTTACCATGGACTTCAAGAAAGCCGACTATCTTTCAGGTGTCAGCAATAAAAATTTTATCGCAGAATTAATGCCTCGCTACCCGATTTATGTTCCAACCTTGCCAGAAGCCGCACAAGAAGCAATTGGTGTAGTGCATGAAAACTCAGGGCAAAGTGCAGACATTTTATTAGATGAAGGTTTTGAGTTCCGTGGCTATGTGGACATATTTGATGCCGGCCCTAGTATCGAAGCAAGAACAGAAAGCCTGCACACCATTACCAACCAGAAAACAGACAAGGCACTGACGCTAACAGAAACCTCAAAAGGCGCTATCCACCTTATATCTGCAGGCCATTTAGAGAATTTCAGAGTGACTGCCGCACCTGCTGAGCCGCAAGTAGCAGGATTAGCATTAGAAAAATCGACCCAAGAAAGGCTAGGCATTTCATCTGGAAAGCGTATCCAGTGGGTTGCTCTATAAACAATAATAACGATCTGCATGATCTTAATAACCGTCAAAAGCAGCTTAATTAAATACGAGGAACACCATCATGATGGTCATACGCCCCATTTGTCAGAATGACCTAAAGTCTCTTTATCGACTTGCAGAAAAAACCGGCATTGGTTTTACCTCCTTGGTGTCTGATGAAGCCATTCTACAAAAGAAAATCGACGGCGCCGTGCGTTCTTTTAACAAAGAAAACGTCACCAAGCCCCACAATGAAGATTATTTGATGGTACTTGAAGATACCACAACAGGTGACATTGTTGGTACCTGTGGAATATTAGCTACGGTTGGTTTAGATGAACCCTTCTACAGCTATCATCTAGGAACCATTACTCACGCATCCCGTGAACTTGGTGTACATAACGCCATTCCTACTCTGATACTTAATAATGACTTCACCGGATTTAGTGAGATCTGCACACTGTTTTTAGAAGAAGATTACCGTCATTCAAAAAACGGCCAACTGCTTTCTAAGGCACGTTTTATGTTCATGGCACAATTTCCTGAACGTTTTACCGATAAAGTATTCGCGGAAATGCGTGGTGTTAGTGATGAAAATGGCATTTCTCCTCTATGGGAGAGTCTTGGCCGCCACTTCTTCTCTATTGATTTTAAAGAAGCTGACGAACTTACCTCTCAAGGTAACAAACAGTTTATTGCTGAGCTTATGCCGAACAACCCAGTCTACGTTAACTTGCTGCCACAAGAAGCCCGCGACGTCTTGGGACAAGTTCACAAAAATACGGTGCCAGCCCGTCGTTTATTAGAACAAGAAGGCTTTCGTTATGAAAACTACGTCGACATTTTTGATGGCGGCCCAAGTTTAGAGGCTCGTGTGCAAGACATACGAGCAGTCCGAGATAGCCGACTTTGCCTTGCTAACATAGGTCAACCTAAAGGCATCCGTGAAGGCAAAGGTGAAGGGATGAGCGAAGGTAATTACTATCTTGTCTCGAATGCCAAGGTAAAAGACTTTCGTTGCATTCTGATTCAACGATCAATACCGCCTGGCAGCGCTATGACTTTGACTCAAGAGGAAGCAGACTGCCTCTGCATAATAAACAAAGAACCCGTTCGAATCGTGGAACTATCACCCTATTCAAGATAAGTGCGCTTAACCTTTATCAGAATTGAAAGTACTAAAGTTAAAAGTGCACGAATTAACAGGAGCTATCATGAAACAAGCACATTATATTAATGGTCAATGGTTAGCAGGCGAAGGCCAGCTACTCCGCTCTATCGACCCAGCAGATGCAAGTTTAGTATGGCAAGCCAACACAGCCACTTCAGACCAAGTAGATTTAGCCATCAAGTCTGCTCGCTCTGCATTTCCTACTTGGGCTAATCGCCCTTTAGAAGAACGCTTAACGATTATTGAAGCCTTCGCAGAATTGGTAAAACAGCACAGCGAAGAAATCGCTACCGCCATTAGCCGCGAAACCGGCAAACCAATCTGGGAAACCCGCACCGAAGCCGCTGCTATGGTGGGCAAGGTCGCGATTTCCAAACAGGCGTATCACGAAAGAACAGGTGAAAAGACCACGCCTATGCCTGGTGCCACAGCCCGACTACGCCATCGTCCACATGGTGTGGTTGCTGTATTTGGCCCTTACAACTTTCCTGGGCATTTACCCAATGGCCACATAGTTCCAGCGCTGATTGCAGGTAATACAGTGGTTTTCAAACCAAGCGAGCAAGCTCCTGCTACGTCGGATTTGATCATTCAGTTATGGGAAAAAGCTGGTCTGCCAGCTGGCGTACTTAACTTGATTCAAGGCGAGCGCGACACTGGCGTTGCTTTGGCCAATCACCAAGGCATCGACGGATTATTCTTCACCGGCAGTCCACAAGTAGGTCACATTTTACACAACGATTTTGCTGGCCATCTGGGTAAAATTTTGGCGTTAGAAATGGGCGGCAACAACCCATTATTGGTTTCTGAAAAAATAGCGGATCAACGTGCTGCCGTGCATGAAATCATCCAGTCAGCCTTTATATCAGCAGGACAGCGTTGTACTTGTGCCCGTCGTTTATTATTGCCAAAAGGCAAGCTTGGCGATGCGATTTTGCAGTCCCTAGTAACGGCAACCAAAGCGCTAAAAATCGATCGTTTTGATGCCGAAGTACAACCTTTTATGGGACCAGTCGTATCAGCTCAAGCCGCCGACGGTTTACTGCAAGCCTACCAAAAACTGATCAAATTAGGCGCATCACCGATCCTAGAAATGACTCGCGGCGACAGCCAAACCGGCTTTGTTACACCGGGTATTATCGACGCAACAGACATGCTAGACGAGCTTCCAGATCAGGAATATTTCGGCCCTTTGCTGACTGTGATTCGTTATGACTCTTTGGATCAAGCCATGAACATCGCCAACAACACCAAGTTTGGTTTGTCTGCCGGTCTCTTATCCGATGATGCTGCTGAGTATGAATGGTTCTTACAGTATAGCCGTGCTGGCATTATCAACTGGAATCGCCAAACTACCGGTGCATCAAGCAACGCGCCATTTGGTGGCACAGGCGCCAGTGGCAACCATAGAGCCAGCGCTTACTATGCAGCAGATTATTGCGCGTACCCAGTTGCCAGTATTGAGGCAGACAGCTTAACCATGCCGGAAAAACTCGGTCACGGCATTACCCTTTAACGACACAGAAGACACAATTTACAAGAGGCAGTTATGAACACAGCGACAGAAGCCAATTTTGACGGCTTAGTGGGCCCAACCCACAACTACAGCGGCCTATCTTTTGGTAACGTCGCTTCATTGAATAACTCGGCACGTCCATCCAATCCAAAAGCAGCGGCAAAACAAGGCTTAGTAAAAATGAAAGCCTTGGCTGACATGGGATTTGTTCAAGGTGTACTCGCGCCACACGAACGCCCACATATCCCAACGCTGCGCCGTTTAGGTTTTTCTGGTAGTGACACAAATATATTAGAACAAGCCGCTAAACAAGCACCCAAGCTGCTTGCTGCGGTTAGTTCTGCGTCTTGTATGTGGACAGCCAACGCTGCAACCGTATCGCCAAGTGGTGACACCAGTGACAAGCGAGTGCATTTCACGCCTGCAAACTTGGTAAATAAATTCCATCGTTCCATCGAACATGAAACCACTGGCGCGATTTTACAAGCGACCTTTAAAGACGAAAAACATTTCGCTCACCATCCAGCGTTGCCTAGTGTCGATCACTTTGGCGATGAAGGGGCAGCAAACCACACACGTTTTTGCCATGGTTATGGCGAACAAGGCATCGAGTTCTTTGTGTATGGAATGGAAGCCTTCAACAACAGCGCGCCACATCCGGCTAAATTTCCAGCTCGTCACACTTTAGAAGCCTCTCAAGCGGTTGCCCGCCGTCATGGATTATCCCCAGAACAAGTAGTTTACGCACAACAAAATCCAGACGTCATCGATGCTGGTGTTTTCCACAACGACGTGATTGCCGTAGGTAACCGCAACGCGCACTTTTATCACCAAGAGGCTTTCTTAGATACCGCTAAGATGAAGCAAGACTTACTAACAGCTTGGGGAGATAGAGCGTCTAAGCTACACCTGATTGAAGTTCCGAGTAATGCCGTATCAGTACAAGACTGTATTCAGTCTTACCTGTTTAATAGCCAGTTATTAAGCCGTGACGATGATGACATGGTCTTAGTTGTACCGGGTGAATGCGAAAACAATCCAGCGGTTTGGGCGTATTTAAATAGCCTAGTTGTTGGTCAATCGCCGATCAATGAGATCAAAGTCTTTGACCTCAAACAAAGCATGAGCAACGGCGGCGGCCCAGCTTGCTTACGACTTCGTGTTGCCCTCACGCAAGCTGAGCAAGCGGCAATTAATCCATCGACACTGATGAATGACACCTTGTTTGAGCGTTTAAATATCTGGGTAGATAAGCATTACCGGGATGAACTGCATGAAAAAGACCTTGCCGATCCGCAGCTGTTAATCGAAAGTCGCAACGCATTAGATGAATTAACTCAGATAATGCACTTGGGAAGTGTCTACGAATTTCAAAGATAGTCTCGAACAACCCCACTCTAACCCTATACTTGAAGATAAGGGGCTTCAGCTCCTCCCCCTGCTAAGGGGGAGATTGGGAGGGGGTTATCTCTTAAAAGTGCTCGCCATTCTCGTAATAATCTTTGCCCTGTAGATCATGAAACAAAACGGTAATGTCTTGGCCACTATCAACCAATGGTCTAACCAACTCTTCAATGATTAACGCTACTTTGCGCTTTACTTCATCGCCTCTATCAAACCACAAAACATCAAAGAATGGATAAGCTGGAGAAGCGCCGCCGACCGCAAGATACGTCGTTGCTTGATACTCAAGGGTAAAATGTGAATTAGGCGTATCGGTAATTTCAGCTAAGTTTTCTATCAGGATATCTGCGATAGACTCTAATTCGTCAAAAGCTAGTCCACGAACACGTAAATGAGGCATATTAATCCTTAGTCGATATCAACAATTTAGCAGTAAATAATGCCTGATTTACTAACCTTCATCCACATAATCGAATGAACGACTTTCAATCACTTGGCCATCCTGAACGACATCAACACTCCATTTACCATCAAAACCAGGCATTAATCGTTTACTTGACCATACTCGCCAACGGTCACCACCTATATCAAATCCTATATCAGCTTGATCTTCGCCATCCAGTTTCCAACGATGAATAACTTGGCTGCCAGACATATCACGTAAATCAGTAAAGAAATACACTCTTTGTATTTCGCCATATTCTACTTTTACAGTGGGCCCAATATCATCAATCGGCTCTCGATCTACAACATCTGTTGAAAATTGAGCACGAGCCACTGTACCTTCAGCCCAAGCTGGTAAAATCATCGCAAACGATAAAATACCAGCCAAAGCAACTTTAGTTAACGTTTGCCACATATTAAAATCCTATTGTACTTGTATAAAAATGTTTGCATTAAAAATGCGTGAAATAGCCATTTTCTCGCCGACCTTAATTTTTATTTAACTCTTCTTTAGAGACGAATATAACCATAAAGTTAGCTGAAAACTGTGTAAAAGAAACGAGAGTTTTGTGTAATTTTGCAAGCTCTCTCGCTTCTTTTGTGTCAAACAATAACTAACTTTCTGTTGAGGCTTTCTTTTTAGACTTTCTTTTTAAGGAATATATGTGGCTGAAGTGAATACTTACTTTGCTTGACGATCCGCCAAGGGCGTTGAAAAAGTATATTCCATATCCCAAGGAAAACGTATCCACGTATCTTGGCTTACTTCGGTAATAAAAGTATCAACCAATGGCTTACCAGCAGGTTTTGCGTAAATGGTCGCAAAATGAGCTTTAGGCAACATTTCACGTACTTTTGCCGCAGTACGCCCTGTATCAACTAGATCATCAATCAAAATGAAGCCTTCACCGTCGCCTTCTACGCCTTTCAAAACGTTCAGCTCACCTTGCTTCATTACTCCATCGCCTTTCTCGCCGGCACCGTAACTAACAATACAAATCGTATCAATCAGGCGAATATCCATTTCACGACATAAAATAGCCGCTGGCACTAAGCCGCCACGAGTAATCGCAATAATTCCCTTCCAAGGGCCTTGCTCAAGCAAACGCCAAGACAAAGCACGAGCATTCCTATGTAACTCTTCCCAAGATACCGGAAAATCTTTTGAATAAGGGGTCATCAAAGCTCCTACGCCTTTCGCTATTGGATATGATTTCTCAATTATGTTCTAAAGAGGAATAACATAATACAAGAAAAGATTGAGTGGAAATAAAAGATCAGCATTTTAGCGGTAATGGTAGTCCCGCCGCAACAAAAGTTACCCGATCGGTCAATTTAGCTAGCGCCTGATTCATTGCGCCAGCCTCATCGCCAAAACGTCTAGCAAGTGCATTCATCGGCATAATACCTAAACCCACTTCGCTAGACACCAGAACCAAATCCCCTTCGAATGCTTCAACCGCTTTTAGTAGCGCTTGTTTTTCCTCTTGCAAACGAGTTTCATCTTCTAGGCACAATAAGTTCGTCATCCATAAGGTAAAACACTCAACAATGACTGCTTGATCAGGTGAATTAAGAGAATTTAAGACACTTGCCAATGCTAATGGCTCTTCTATCAATTTCCATTCACTTGGTCGGTTGTCTTTATGCAAGCGAACACGATCCGCCATATCCTTGTCCCACACTTGGGACGTCGCCACATAACAGACTGGTTTTCCGCAAGCAGCTATTTGTTCTTGAGCGAAAGCACTTTTACCACTACGAACGCCACCTAAAACGAGATGCTTCATGCTAGCTCTCGGCCTCCCTCTGTTTTCAATAAACGAATCAATGCGCTATTTAAAGCATCCATTTCACGCAAAGCCGGTAATGCCACACGAATCCAACCTTCGCCTAAGCGAGTATGAACACCGACTTGATGCAACATTTCAAAAACTTGCGCTGCATACTCATGACTATCGAGAAAACAAGTCACAAACAGCGGACTCAATACATAATCTTGAGAATCAAAAATAGTATTGAATTTTGGCATCACACGTTCAACAAAGGCAGCTTGTCGTACTTTTAAGCCTTGCAAAGCTTGAGACTGCCAAGCTTTATCAGCAAAGGCTAATTGCACCAAATACAGGCTCGCCGTGGCAACAGGCCAAGGTCCAAGCAAATTATTTAGCGCGGCTTGCCATTTACTGGCACAAAAAGCGAACCCAACACGAGCTCCTGCCAAACCAAAAAACTTACCAACCGATCGCATAATAAAAAGCGACTCACTCAAATCTGAACTATTTTGGTGATTCAATAGGCTTAATTCAGGACAAGCATCGATGAAAGCCTCGTCTACTACCAAACTCGCGCTTTGTTGCTCCGCATGAACAATTAACTGAGACAAAATCTTGGCAGATGCGATTTCTCCCGTTGGGTTATTCGGCTGAATCACCACAGCAACAGCCCATTCTTGCTCTAATAACTCCTCTAAAGCATCGTAATAGGCAATATCAAAGCCCCACTTTTCCCAAGCAAAAGCATGTTCCTGATAACCAATACGAGGCACAAAAACTGTTTGATTTGCGACGAGCTGAGTTGAAGACTGACAAGCCAGCAACATCGGCGGCAGAGACTCAATAATATGCTGCGAACCCGCGCCAATTGCATTGGGACGACGACCAAAATAGCGCTCGGCTTCGTCTAGTAAATCCGCTTGATCGGGTAAATCCATCCACAAGGAAGGCGCTATTTCGGGAATCGGCCAAGGTTCACGATTGCATGCTGAAGATAAATCCAACCAATTTAACGCCTTGCTGCCAACCTTACGTTGCCAATAAGCTAAATCGCCACCATGCTTCGGCGGCGTGCTTTCTAGATTTGGAGCATTTCCTAAACTTGAAGTGCTGTCTAACTTCGAAAATTTTAGACCAACAGACATATAACCAATCCCCATAAAAATACGCTTTTATCCACCAGCCAAATTGCTTCTTTTAAGTGATGAGGAGTCGGTACATCACCTTCCCCCAGAATCGGTCTGGTTTCTACTTTTCCAAAATACGGCGCTTCGCCACCCAACTGAACGCTTAATGCACCAGCGCCCGCTGCCATCACAGGGCCAGCATTAGGGCTTTTCCAACGAGCAGAAGGACGTCGCGCACTACGAATAGCCGCATGCCATTTGCCACAAGCCGCATAGGTATAAACAACCAGACGAGCTGGAACATAATTCAGCACATCATCAAAGCGTGCCGCAAACCAACCAAAATACAACAAGGATTCTGTTTTGTAGCCCCACATGGCATCAAGCGTATTGGCAAGGCGATACAAAAGCACACCAGGCGCACCGAAGATCAAAAACCAAAATATCGGAGCAAAAATCGCGTCACTGCCATTTTCTAATACCGACTCAATACCCGCTTTCGCTACTGCCGATTCATCTAAATTTTGAGTATCACGGCTTACGATATAACTCACTGCGCGGCGTGCTTCATCGAGCTTCTCTTCTGATAATGGCGATGCAGATAAAGGCTGATAAATCGCCAACGCATGTTCACGTAAACTCTGCCAACCAATGGCAAAATACAACACCAACACAGACAAAAGAGTATCCAACCAGTTTGGTAATAGCCAAAACAAAGCCAATAAAATCAGCAACCAAGGCAAAACCGCCACCAGCCAAGCCAACATACCAACCATTCGCTGACGAGATTGCGAAGCCTCTAAGGGCAATTGGATATGCTTGCGACAAAGATCCACCCAGCAACCAAACCAAATCAAAGGGTGCCAACTTTTGGGCTCACCTAATAAGCGATCAAGCACCAAAGCCGATACTAAAATCAAACTGGTGCTGGAAGAAAAAGCTAAGAAGTTATCAAAAAAGGCATCAATAATACTGTCTAAATAAGAAAGGATCATAAATATAGGTCGTTTTTTCACTTAACAAGATAAGAAGGTAAGGTAGAATTCTATCACCTTATTGATTTGAAGCGTGATGATACTGAATGCCAGCCTTTAGTTTAATGATCCAAGGAACCACCTCGGACGCCGGAAAAAGCACCTTAGTCACGGCATTGTGCCGTTTATTCGTTCGTCGAGGTATTCAAGTCGCGCCATTCAAGCCACAAAATATGGCATTAAACAGCGCTGTCACGCAAGATGGCAATGAAATAGGCCGAGCCCAAGCTGTGCAAGCCTATGCCGCGGGGCTTGAACCACACGTGGACATGAACCCGATTCTGCTTAAACCCAACACAGACACAGGCGCGCAAGTCATCATCCAAGGCAAAGCCGTGGGTAACATGAATGCGGTTGGTTATCACGAATACAAAAGTATTGCCAAAATCGCCGCGCTGGATTCTTATCATCGCTTAGCCGAACAATACCAAGCTGTTTTAATTGAAGGCGCTGGCAGCCCAGCGGAAATTAATTTACGCGCTCGCGACATCGCCAACATGGGCTTTGCCGAAAGTATTGATTGCCCAGTCATCATCATTGCAGATATCGACAAAGGCGGGGTTTTTGCTCACCTCGTTGGTACTTTAGACTTGCTCAGCCAAAGCGAGCAAGATCGAGTCATTGGCTTTGTGATAAACCGCTTTCGTGGCGATATTAGCTTATTACAGTCTGGCCTTGACTGGCTCGAAGAACGCACTGGAAAACCCGTTTTGGGGGTGCTCCCCTTCTTAAAAGGTTTCCACTTAGAATCCGAAGACGCCGTCGCCAAAAGCCCGATCAAAGCCGACACCAATGCCAAGCTAAACATCGTCATCCCTATTATGCCGCGTACTAGTAATCACACAGACTGGGACGCGCTACGCCTTCACCCTGATGTTCAAGTTACACTGGTTGGTGCGAACGAAAGCATTCCACCAGCGGATCTAGTGATCCTACCAGGTAGCAAAAGCGTGCAAAGCGACCTCGCCTTTTTGCGACAAGAAGGTTGGGAAGACTATCTGAACAAACACCTAAGATACGGCGGAAAAGTCATTGGGATTTGCGGTGGCTATCAAATGCTCGGCGAGCAACTGCTCGATCCGCTGGGGCTAGAAAACCAACACGCCAACACACAATCGGCTGGATTTGGCTTTATACCAATGGAAACCGTCCTTAAAGAAGAAAAACAACTTAAACAACGTCATGGACAACTTGCCTTTTCAGGCAGTTCATCCCGCTCTTCAAACAATTACGCAAAAGTCACTGGCTACGAAATCCACTCTGGCGTGTCGAGCTTTTCAGCCAATACGACAATAAACCACTTTGCTCTCTTAGATAACGAACAAAACAAAGAAAACGGCGAACAAGAAGGCTACATATCAGAAGACGGCAAAATCATCGGCACCTATCTTCATGGCGTATTTGACCACCCAGAAGCCCTGCAGGCCTTACTAAACTGGGCAGGCGTCAACCAAGCGGCCGCATTCGACTACGACCAATACCGAGACAGCGAAATCAACCGACTCGCCGACAGCACCGAACAAAATATGGACATCGATGCATTAATTAAACAGTGTCGAAACTTCCAGCAATAAAAAAGCGAGCCATGGCTCGCTTTTGTTGATTCCAATGAAGAGAAACCAGTGATTAACTCAAGGCTCTGGAGTGATGTTCTAGGTGATCGTCGATGAAGCTGGCGATGAAGAAGTAGCTGTGATCGTAGCCCGGTTGACGGCGTAACGTGATCGGGTGTCCAGCTTTTTCACAAGCAGCTTCTAGAGCTTCTGGTTTTAGTTGTTCTACCAAGAAGTTATCAGCTTCGCCTTGATCGATAAACAAAGGTAAGCGTTCACTGGCATTCTCTATCAGCAAAGTCGCATCCCATTCGTTCCAAGTGGCTTTGTCTTCACCCAAGTATCCGGTGAAGGCTTTTTCGCCCCAAGGACAGTTGGTTGGATTCGCAATTGGTGCAAAAGCCGAGACTGATTGATACATACCTGGATTCTTCAGCGCGCAAATCAAAGCGCCGTGACCACCCATTGAGTGACCAGAGATAGAACGCTTGTCAGTCACTGGGAAATTCGCTTCAACCAAATGCGGCAACTCTTGCACCACATAATCGTACATGTGGTAGGTATTCGAATAAGGCTCAACCGTCGCATTGATATAAAACCCTGCAGCGGAACCGAAATCGTAGCTTTCATGTTCGTTCGGATAATCCGTGCCACGTGGGCTGGTATCAGGACAAACAATGGCCAAACCTAATTCTGCCGCTTTACGAAACGCTCCTGCTTTCTGTGTGAAGTTCTCATCGTTACAGGTCAGACCTGACAACCAATACAAAACAGGGACTTTTTGCGTTTCTGCTTGTGGCGGCAGATAAATAGCAAAGGTCATTTCGCTTTTCACTGACAAGCTTTCATGCTTATAACGCTTCAACCAACCGCCGAAGCTTTTGGTGCTGGATAACAATTCCATAGCTGTCTCCTTAGCTGTGTTAAAAAAGCCCGCTTAGCGGGCTTATCAAAACGGTATGATCACGATTATTTATCGAAAAGAATAACTGTACGAATACTCTCACCTTTGTGCATCAAATCAAACGCTTCGTTGATTCTCTCAAGCGGCATAGTGTGTGTCACGAATGGGTCGATTTCGATCTTGCCGTTCATGTAGTCTTCTACGTAACCAGGCAATTGGCTGCGACCTTTTACGCCACCAAAAGCAGAGCCTTTCCAGACTCGACCGGTTACCAATTGGAATGGACGAGTAGAGATTTCTTGGCCAGCACCAGCAACACCGATGATGATGGATTCGCCCCAACCTTTGTGACAACACTCAAGCGCTTGACGCATTACTTGAACGTTACCAATACATTCGAACGAGTAATCTACACCACCGTCTGTCATATCAACGATAACCTGCTGAATTGGCGCATCGAATTTCTTCGGATTGATGCAATCAGTCGCGCCGAATTGTTTCGCCATTTCGAATTTAGATTCGTTGATATCGATAGCGATAATGCGAGAAGCTCCTGCCATGCGAGCACCTTGGATAACCGACAAACCAATGCCACCCAAACCAAAAACAGCAACCGTTGCGCCTTCCTCAACTTTCGCTGTATTTAGTACTGCGCCAATACCTGTCGTGATACCACAACCTAGCAAGCAGACTTTTTCTAGTGGCGCATCAACGTGAATTTTCGCCAAAGAAATTTCAGGAACCACACTGTATTCAGAGAAAGTAGACGTACCCATATAGTGATAAATTGGCTCGCCATTGATGCTGAAACGGCTGGTGCCGTCTGGCATTAGGCCTTTACCTTGAGTAACACGAACCGCTTGGCAAAGGTTAGTTTTGCCAGACTTACAGAATTTACACTCGCCACATTCTGCTGTGTAAAGCGGAATAACGTGATCGCCCACTTTAAGCGTCGTTACGCCTTCACCTACCGCTTCAACAACACCTGCACCTTCATGACCTAGGATGGCAGGAAAAATGCCTTCTGGATCTTCACCAGATAAGGTGAACGCGTCTGTGTGACAAACGCCTGTTGCCACCATGCGAACAAGCACTTCACCTTTTTGCGGATCCTGAACGTCAACTTCTTCGATTTTAAGTGGTTGGCCTGGACCCCAAGCAACAGCAGCTTTACATTTCATAGCGCACTCCAATGTGTATATTGATTCATTTTCGATTCAACTAGTGTAGTCGTAAATGATTACAAGGATAATCTCCCATTTGGAAAATGATTATTGCTATATGGCAACAATCATTTTTTACTTTATTAAAAATGCGCTAATCTAAGGGTTTCGATTGCAGGATAATGAGATGAAAAATTGGGAAGCCATGGAAGCCTTTGTCGAAGTCGTCAGACAAGGTAGCTTTTCAGCGGCAGCGATTAAGCTCGGCGTGTCGGCGTCTCATATTAGTCGTTTAATCAGCCAACTCGAAGCGGAGCTTGGTACGACGTTGTTGTTTCGAACCACAAGGCGTATTCGTTTAAGCGATGCTGGTGATTTATATTATCAACATTGTCGTGGCTTGCCTGAAGCACTGAGTAGCGCCGAGGAAGTAATTTCCACCCTCAACCAAGCGCCAGTTGGCCCGTTCAAAATGACCTGTGCCACTACCTTTGGCGAACGCTACATTGCGCCATTGATGAACGATTTTTTATTGCACCACCCAAAAATAGAGCTGGATTTTCACCTCACCAATCGCTCGGTAGATTTGATCGAAGAAGGATACGATCTGGCTATTCGCATGGGGGCAATGAAGGATTCTAGCCATTTGTCACGCCGTTTGTGTGATAGGGTCGAATACCTTTGTGCGTCACGAGAATACATAGATCAGCACGGCATGCCGCATACATTAGCCGAATTGAACAAACACCGATGCTTGATCGGTTCCAAAAATCATTGGCTGTTTCAACAAGATGGACAGCGCAAAGAAGTAAAAGTCGGCAGCCAATGGCGCAGTAATTCAGGCCCAGCCTTATTAGATGCGGTTCGTAAAGGCTTAGGTATCGCACAATTGCCTGATTATTATGTTACCGACGATCTCGCCAGCGGCAAGCTCATTACCTTGTTAACACAATATCAATATCCATACAGCGGCGTTTGGTTGGTTTATCCGAAAGTGCGGCAACCATCACCGAAGTTACAAAGTATTTGTGATTATCTGATTCAGCGTTTTAAACAAGATCCACCATTTGCCAAATAACCCACGTATGTTTAAATACGCACCACATACTCACTCTTAAGCATCATTAAGCGAAGCCCATGTTTTCACAAGAAGATCTAGTTCAAGTTGCTCGTCAAACTATGCCATTTGGTAAATACCAAGGTCGTGTTTTGATTGATCTACCGGAAGCCTATTTACTCTGGTTTGCTCACGAAGGCTGGCCGAATGGCAATCTAGGACAATGGCTACAACTGGCGTTAGAAATTAAAATTAATGGATTGGAAAAGCTGGTCGATCCATTGCGTAAACCGACCGAGAAAAAGCCTAACGAGCCGAAAGTTCGCATTCGTTTTGATGATTAGTTTTTTCACGCAAGCAATCTAAGAAGGCCGACGAGTATAGAGCAAAATGTCGCCTTCTTGCTCTGTGTCTTGCTTTAGAACAAAGCCAGCACGTTCTGCTACTTTCATCGAGGCAATATTACCTACCTTAACCAGTGCCACTAATGGTTCATCGAAGTAATGCACCAATTTAGATAACATTTGATGGGCAAATCCTTTTCCGCGCGCTTCTGGTGCAACAGTCCAAGATAATTCCCACGCATTTTCCACGCGATCCGCTCGACAAGTTCCAACCGCTACACCATTAACTTCAGCAATCCACAAAAGCCTTTGTTTGGGCTTATTTTTTTCAGGTTTGTTTTGTTCAGGAAAGTCCAATGACGCTTCAAGCCAAGCAAGGTGTGACTCAAATATAACTTCATCGCTATTATGAGACCCTTTGCGGGTGTCTGGATCATTACGCCACACGAATAAATTTTCGGCGTCTGCCATCTCTGCTGGTCGTAAATTTAATTGGTCTGTCATATCGTACTTCGCCCATTTTATAGCAATTGTCCTTTCTCACCGACAACAGCTTACAGCGAGTATACACTTTAAACATGCCTCTCTCGCACTATTCTACATTCTGAAATAAGGTACGGAAATTGCTTAAATTTTTGAATCTTAAAAACATGCTATACACATCTTTTTTTCTAAAAACCGAACTGGAAAGCACACTAAATGGAT
This sequence comes from Marinomonas sp. ef1, assembly GCF_002806845.1. NCBI lineage: Bacteria > Pseudomonadati > Pseudomonadota > Gammaproteobacteria > Oceanospirillales > Oceanospirillaceae > Marinomonas > Marinomonas sp. ef1. The sequence goes on from NZ_NHTT01000015.1 coordinate 66,962, forward strand.
ATCAGAATCGACAATTTATCTGGCCCAGAAATAGAACAATTACTCACAGAACACCTCGAAGACATGTTTGCGGCATCACCGCCTGAGTGCGTTTTTGCATTAGATTTAAACGGATTAAAAAAACCGAACATTACCTTCTGGACGGTTTGGGAAGATAGCCAATTGCTAGGCTGTGGAGCGCTTAAAACGCTAGACGAAACACACGCTGAAATTAAATCTATGCGTACCACCAGCGCCGCTCGCAACAAAGGCGTTGCTTCTACCCTACTTCGTCATATCATCGATGCAGCCAAGCAAAAAGGGCTCAATAAAATCAGCTTAGAAACAGGATCACAAGACTTCTTCGCGCCAGCAAGAAAGCTTTACACCAAACATAACTTTACTGAATGTGGGCCGTTCTCCGATTACAAACTTGATCCTTACAGCGTATTTATGACCAGAAGCCTTTAACTGTGCCATTGTTCCATTACAGTCTGCTTCATTAATTTTGCCATCTGTGCATTACGACTGCTCAATAACAGCGTTAGACTTTATAGATTCAAGATAAAAACTAAAGGACGCAGAATGAAAACGATCGGCATTATTGGCGGAATGAGTTGGGAATCCTCAGCTTTGTATTACAAAAGCATCAACGATTTGACCAAACAAAAACTCGGCGGCCTGCATTCCGCTAAGATCGTTTTATCCAGTGTCGATTTTGCTGAAATTGAGCGTTTGCAACATCAAGGCGATTGGCTGCAGTTAGGAGAAATCCTCGCGGCAGAAGCCAAACGCTTGGAGCAAGCTCAGGTTGATTTCATTCTTATCGCGACCAACACCATGCACAAGGTGGCGAATGTTGTTCAAAATGCGGTGAAAATTCCTTTACTGCATATTGCCGATGCCACCGCTAAGGAACTCGTTAAACAAAAACATCAAAAAGTTGGGTTTATCGGTACTCGCTATTCGATGGAAGAAGACTTTTATATTAAGCGATTAGAAGAGCAATATGGTTTAGAGGTAATCACACCATCGAAGCAAGACAGGGACGACATACATAGAATTATCTACGAGGAATTATGTCTCGGTAAAATTCTTCCTGAATCGAGACAAATTTATATCGACATCGTTAATCGACTTCAAGCAGCCGGAGCCGATGCCATCATCGAAGGCTGCACGGAAATCACCCTATTATTAAAACAAGAACACGTTACTGTACCTTTATTTGATACTACTTACATTCACGCTAAAGCCGCTGTGGATGAGGCGTTAAACGCCTGATCGCCTTATGATTTTTTTATCAATACCACTATCACTACACTTAGCTTCTAGCCGACATTCAAAAACGCCTTAAACGTATTTGGGTTATCGGCTAGAAACTTATTACTTAATGTCCACTAGCCGCTTTTTTCGTAAAGAATATAAAGGGTGTCAGAACTAAAAATAAGACTGTCAGCATAGTAAAGAGGTCAATGGTTGACAGCATTAACCCTTGTGACGTGACTGTTTGATTAAAGCTCATCAGGCTTGCTGTGCTTGGGTCTTGCAGTTGCTGTGACACAATAGGGTTATATTGCGATATGTTTTCACTTAATACTGAATGATGGGCACTTGAGTTACGGGTCCATATCCAGGCGGTTAAAGAAGACGAGAAGCTAGCGCCAAGGGTTCGAATAAAGGTAGACAAAGAGGCGCCATCCGCGATTTCAGGACCATTTAAGTCTGACATCAAGATCGTAGTCATTGGCATAAAAAATAAGCCGATGCCAATTCCCATAAACAACTGTATAAGTGCGATCGTCGTAAAATCGACCTCTAAATTAAATAGAGTTCGCCAATAACAACTTATGCCAATAACCAAAAATGAGCTTGCTGCTAACCAGCGCATATCGAGTTTATTGCCGAATTTACCCAGAAACGGCGACATCAACAATGGTAAAACCCCCATTGGAGCTGCGGCTAATCCTGCCCATAATGCGGTATAACCCATTTGAGTCTGAAGCCATTGTGGAAGAATAAGGTTAATACTGAAAAATCCGCCATACCCCAATGTCAGTAATATAGTGCCGACACAGAAATTTCGATTAGCAAACAAACGAAGATTGATCGCTGGATGGTCGTCTGTTAACTCCCAAATCACCATAAAAGTCAGCATGATGGCAGCAAAAACAGCCCCAGCAATAATCCAATTATTGGAAAACCAATCTAAATCATTGCCTTTGTCTAACACGATTTGCAGTACACCAACACCAAGCGCCATGGTTGCTAATCCGATGATGTCTAATTTCGGTTTGGTTTTCTGCTGAGGCCGGTCTTTAAACTGCGCAGAGATAACAACTATCGAGAAAATCCCTACTGGAATGTTAATAAAGAAAATCCATGGCCAACTGTAGTTGTAGGTTAACCAACCGCCAAGTATGGGACCCACAATGGGGCCCACTACGGCGACCATGCCTATTAAAGAGAGAGCCATTCCCCGTTTCGCGCGCGGAAAAATAGACATCAAAAGCACCTGACTCATTGGAAACAAAGGTGCTGCTGTTAAACCTTGTATAGCGCGAAATAAAACCATTTCAGTCATGTTTTGCGCTATACCACATAAAAATGAGGTAATAATAAAGCCTAGCAAGGCTGCAATATACAGCTGTACTTCACCAAATTTTCGGCTTAACCAAGACGTGATTGGTAAGCCAATCGCAAGACAAACGGTAAAGGAAGTAATAACCCAAGTACCTTGGTTAAAACTCACGCCCATATTGCCTGCGATAGTCGGCAGAGCCACGTTTGCAATTGTGGTATCTAGCACTTGCATAAACACGCCCAGCGAGATGGCAAAGACACACAGAGCCATATTAGCTGGGCGAAACCCTTCTTGTTGACTCATAGACAGCCCTTACTACTTGTTTGTCGATGCATGACTAAGCTGGACATCGTTGTCTTTAATAATTTGACTGATAATCTGTTGAATATTTTCCATAGGCTTATCATAAGCATTAGTATCAAAACGCGGCTTTTCAGGGCTGATGGTCGATAACAACTTACCAGACGTGTTTGATGTATCCACATCAACATTCATGGATAAGCCAATGCGTAAAGGATGGCTCGTAATATCATGGGTATCTAACTTAATACGGACAGGTAAACGCTGAACAATTTTAATCCAATTACCTGTGGCATTTTGTGCAGGTAAAACAGAGAACGCACTGCCAGTACCAATCCCTAAACTTTCCACTGTTCCATGAAAAACTACCTCGTCACCATAAAGGTCACTTATCAAAGAAACTCGTTGGCCAATACGCATGCTATTTAGTTGGGTTTCTTTAAAATTAGCATCTACCCAAACATCATTAAGTGGGACAACCGCCATTAAAGTTGAACTTGGTGAGACGCGTTGCCCCAATTGTACTTGGCGACGAGCCACATATCCGGTGACAGGAGCGACAATGTCAGTGCGTTGTTTGGTTAAATAAGCCTGCTTCACATCCGTAATCGCGGATTGAACAATTGGGTGAGTTTCTACGGTAGTGCCAGATATCATGGAAGACTGAGCTTTCAATTGCTCGATAGCAACAGCCAGTTGAGTTTGAGCCGAATCGACCATGTCTTTTGCGTGGCTTAGGTCTTCTTGAGACAAACCACCTGCTTTGACCATATTTTTACGACGATCATAATCTCTTTCTGCTTTATGTAAGGCAATCTTATTGGCATCGACAACGGCTTCGGCTTGCGTCACATTATTAAACATAGCTCTTACTTGACGGACCGCTTGGGCTAATTTTGCTTTAGCATTTTCATACTCAAGATCAGCATCGGCTTTATCAAAACGTACTAAAACTTGTCCTTTTTCGACAAAGTCACCGTCATCTGCGGTAATTTGTGTAACAGTACCAACTGTTTCTGGCGTAATAGAGACGATATTGCCTTCAACATAAGCATCATCTGTTGTTTGATTGCCAACCACAAACGATTCGTAGTACCAAGCGGTTCCGATTGCACCCAATACAACAATACCGAAAAGGATTATTAGACCCTTCTTACGCTGGTTTTTCTTTGGTGCCGCTGTGTTTTCAACGTTATCTTGCATAATTTTGTTCACCATTATTGTTTAGAAACAGATGTCGACTGGCTATCTTCAAAACCACCACCTAGCGCTTCAATAAGCACAACTTGTTGTTCTTGAAGTTGGTTTTTTAACTGAGTTGTTACTGACTCTGCTTGTAGTAATTGATTTTCAATGAGTAAAACTTCAAGTTGACTACCCATTCCAGATTGATAACGTTTTTCTGTAATGTGATAACTTTTAGTTACTAGCTGAAGGCTTTGTTCTGCGTCTTGTATTTGTTCATTGATGGATTGAATAGATAAAACACTATCCGTTACGTCCCCGAAGGCTTTAACAATCGTCTTATTGTATTGAGCGACCGCGGCATCATAAGAAGCAGTTTGGTCAATCAAGTTGGCTTTCAACCCTTGCGTAAACAAAGGCAAAGAGATGGCGGGCCCAACACTCCAAGAACGACTTTCTTCGCCAAACATAGAGTCACCAGCAATCTTTTTAAAGCCAGCCGATGCACTTAAATTAACATTTGGATAAAAACGTGTTTTAGCAACTTCAATATTTTTGTTTGCCGCTTCAACGCGCCATTTAGCTGCGACAATGTCTGGGCGATGGGCAATTAAATTAGCAGGTAATTGTTCCGGAAGATTAAGTTTGGTGCCCATGTGTGCATCAGGTCGATTAATTGTATTAGCGAGATCAGGACCCGCTCCAACTAACGTTGCCAAAGCATTTTTTAATAACTGAATAGACAGAGTGCGGTTTTTTAGTACTTGTTTTGCTGAGGCTTCATTACCCTGAGCTGTGTATAAGTGATCGTCTGATGTTAGGCCATTTGATAATAACTGCCGCGTAATCGAAACGATACGCTGAGTTCGCTCTAGATCTTCTTTTGCTAAATCTTCTAAAGAATAGGCATTAGCAAGCTGTATGTAGATACGAATAATGGCTGAAGATAAATTTATTTTTGCCGCTTGATGATCTATCTCAGCGGCTTTTTGATCATTAACGCTAGCAATCCATGCGGCCTTATTGCCACCCCATAGATCAAAAGAGTAGTTCATATTTAAGCCAAGATTATAGACGGTTCCATACTTATTACCTTGGTAACTATAATCTTCCACACGAGACAAACGAGAGCGTGTAACACCCGCATCGGCAGATACGACAGGATCAAATTTGCTGTCTGCAGACATAACAAAAGCCGATGCTTTTTCTAAATTTGCATTCGCCATTTGGATGTCAGGACTATTTTTTAGCGCCTTTGCTATCAGCTGGTTCAGTTGGGAGTCTTCAAGAGATAACCACCAAGATTGACTTGGCCAATTCGACGAGTACAAGTTCTTCGTATCTAAGTTACTCGCGTGGCTTATTAATGACTCATCATCCATGGTGTTGTGCGTTTTAATACTGGACGGTGGCGCACAACCATAGAGAAAGTATAACAACATAAAGGGAGTGATTTTCACCAGCTTTAACATTTTTCATCCTTCTTATTAGACAGATGGCACTCTTCTGAAAGAGAAGAGCTGACAATTTTGCTTAAGCAATGTAGTAAGTTTTGCTTTTCTTCCGTCGTTAAACATTCAGTTAAATTATTAATAGCGGCCTGAGCAAGAGGGAGCGCACGAGATGTCACAACTTGTCCAGTGTCGGTTAATTGAATCAGAACAGAACGACGATCATCAGGATCAGCGATTCGTTGAATAAAATGTTTTTTCTCTAATCTGTCCAACATTCGAGTCATTGCACCGCCATCCACACCCAAGGCCTTGCTAATATCGGAAGAGCGTTGATTATTCGATAAGTAGAGTCTAAACAACACTTTAACTTGGCCTGATGTAATCTCTTCCTCGACCAGATATTGATCAAGAAAACGATCTTTTATCTGATTGGTTTTGCCGAGCAAAAAACCAATATTGCTAAATAAAAGCTCATGAGAGTCTTGGGGGGGTTGTGTCATGATTAACCTAGTCAAAGAGATATAAATTTAATTGCCTAAACAGTATTTGCCTATGCAACTAAATTATTCCACCATGAAAACAGTCAGTCAATATTTAGTGTCCGCTTATTTTATAGACAGATGAGGATTTATTATTTTGTGCACATTCAGTAGTACGTAAGGAAGAGTTGATGTATTGATAGCGATAGATACTTGAAAAATATTCTTTGCGTCGATCAAAGCGAAAGAAATGCTGACATGAGGATTTCAAAGTAACAAAAAAGCCAGCACGAAGGCTGGCTCGTTTTCGTTATTTGGTAAGGGAACAACCAAATAAGGAAACCTTATATATCCTGTACTAGATCCCGCCGTGAGTTAACTTAGCTGGATCTAGTAAGGCAAGTAATTCCTCTCGACTTAGGTCGGTTTCTTCTTCAGCCACATCGACCACTGGACGACCTTCTTTGTAGGCTTTTTTCGCAATCTCTGCGGCTTTGCCATAACCGATAATCGGATTAAGTGCGGTTACCAAAATAGGGTTACGATGCAATGCCTGATTCAATTTATCTTCATTCACGGTTAGCGTCGCAATAGCATTATCTGCTAAAAGCTGGCCGCTGTTTGCCAATAGCTTGATGCTGTTTAGCAAATTTTTGGCAATCATTGGCAACATAACGTTCAATTCAAAATTACCCGATTGACCGCCGATAGTAATCGCCGCGTCGTTACCAATAACTTGTGCCGCAACCATAGCCGTGGCTTCTGGGATCACGGGATTCACTTTGCCCGGCATAATAGACGAGCCAGGCTGCAAGGCTTGTAGAGAAATTTCGCCTAAACCAGCTAATGGACCAGAGTTCATCCAACGCAGGTCATTGGCAATTTTCATGTAGGTCACTGCAACTGCTTTTAACTGTCCAGATAAGGCGACGGCCGTATCTTGCGAACCAATCAAAGCGAAAAAATTATTACCCTTGCTGAAAGTGACATTTGTTAGATTAGACAGCTCTTTGGCAAATAGTTCAGCAAATTCTGGATGAGCATTAATACCGGTTCCAACCGCCGTCCCGCCTTGGGCAAGCTGAGTGGTTTTGCTTTCAAGATAAGTTAGGTTATCGATATTGTCTTGTAGTTGTGCAGCCCAAGCATGAAAAGTTTGATCCAATCGAACCGGCATAGCATCCATCAGATGCGTTCGGCCTGTTTTCGTATAACCCGCAAGCGCAGTACCTTTTTCAAGAATCGTGTCTTTTAGATGAACTAATGCTGGAAGCAGATGACCGGTTAACTCTAACGTCGCGCTGACATGAATCGCACTTGGAATCACGTCGTTGCTGCTTTGACCATAGTTCACATGATCATTTGGATTCACCGCTGAACCATTTACCTCTGAACAATAGTACGCACTGGCTAATGTGGCGATCACTTCATTGACGTTCATATTCGAGCTGGTACCTGAGCCCGTTTGGAAAACATCGACGGGGAAATGCTGCATCAGATCGTCGGCATTTAATAGTTCGTCACAGGCGTTTTGAATCGCTTTAGACATTTCCGGTGTAATGCATTCTAAAGATTCATTAGCTCGTGCAGCCGCTGCTTTAATTAAGATAAGAGAGCGAATAAAGGCTTCAGGCAGTGGCTCATCGCTAATCGGAAAGTTATTAATAGCTCGCTGGGTTTGGGCGCCATAAAGTGCTTTTTCAGGAACTTCTAATTCGCCCATACTGTCTTTTTCAATACGCATTTTCATTAGTAAATAAAGTCCTTATTGTTCGAAGGAAGAAATAAAATAATGGCTCAGAATCCGTAAATTATGCTCCATCTTGAAGTAATTCTTAGCATCTTGATACGTTACAATTAAATGCTTGAGATGTGACAAGGGCAAATACACCTTATCTAAACAAGTCTGACGCCAGTGAGGTGCGATACTTGTATCGCAAACCGTATCCAGCAAGACATTGAACACTCTTTGATGCAGTAAAGTCGCATCGGTAATATTCAATCGCTCAGCGTACTCTTCTGTTAGGTTCAAATAATGATAGAGCACTTCTGGAGAGTCTGCACACTGCCCTCCTTGAATGGTCTGCTCGAGCACTGAAAATGGCACTAAATAATGACTCATCGCTTCGCCCTCTAAAATTCCAAAACACAAAATATAAATGATAACTATTATCAATAATGTGCATGAAAGCCAGATCTGTCAAGCAGTTGATAACGATTCTTATTGATTTTTAATATTTCCTGCGATTACTTGATTAAAATCAGCCAATTGCTAGCACCAAAATGCAAAAGCCCCTGCTACGTCATCCGTAACAGGGGCTTTTAGAGATTACTCTATTCAACACTCAAAGAGCTTTCCTCTTAGTGGTGATGACCACCTATACCGTGCGCATGACCATGAGCAATTTCATCGTTCGTTGCTTCACGAGAGTCAACGATTTGAATATTGAAAGTCAAATCTTTGCCGGATAATGGGTGATTCAAATCAACAGTGGCGTGTTTCAAACCTACTTTAACAACAGTCACCTGACGCATACCTTTATCGGTTTGCACCATAGCAACCATACCAGCTTTCCAGCGTTTCGCGCCTTGTAAATGTTTTACAGGCACTTGTTGCTGACGATCTTCATGACGCTCACCGTAAGCATCAGCGCAAGCAACAGTCACTTCAAACTCATCACCAACTTCTTTTCCTTCCATTGCTTTTTCAAGCCCTGGAATAACATTGCCATGACCATGTAAATAAGCCGCGGCGTCTTTACCCGCAGAGGTTTCGATCAACTCTTCGCCATGACGCAAAGTGTAGTGAAATTGAACGACTTGATTGTCTGCAATCGACATGCTGTTTCCTCATTTTTAATTCAACGATTAAGCGTCAGAGCTTAGTCCATCTGGTTCTATAGTATTAGGGCATTATAGTGACTTCGCAGAAACTTACCTAGACCCGTCTTATCTAAAATATAGAAAGCTCTAAGGAATCTTCTTTAATGATGATGTCCTTCACCAAAGACGCAGCGGTTTTTTCAAACGGAGAATGGTTCAGCACATACACAGGGTGTTCATCAAAATACTGCACCAGTGCCTTTTCAAAATCATCATGCAAAGATCCTAAAGTGGATCGCAGCATTTTGTCGTTAAAGCTTGAGCCTTCTACCTCAATTTGGGTGATTTTTGGCGCGACCAAGTACAGGCGATCTTCTTCGATCCGTACACCGGATTCAAAAGAAGGATTTACCCGAGCTGACAATGAAAATATCTGGCCAAACGCGGTTAACGTCCCGGTCATTTTACTAATCATCTCAACCAGCACTAAACCGCCATCACGTTCAGTAAAGTCGATATGTGCAGATGTCACAACAAGATCCAAATTGAGAGTATTACTGTCTAAGGTAAACTTGATATGATTTTCTTGTGGCTGCGCAAGTTGCTTAGCAACTTCTTTATTCACGTCATCTTCGCTCACACGAAAACTATTGCAACCAGCCAAAAGCACAGAAGTAGATATCAAAATAAGGGTTACAAAAGTACGAGTAAATCGCATTATTCTTCCCCAATTGTGTTGGTATTCATATCACGTTTTTCATACCAGAATATCATAAAGTCCTCGATAACTTTTTGCTCTATTTCAACCGCTTCATCAGTTGGACAAAACAGTGAAATACTAAAAACATTATAACCTTCAACTGTCGTGGTGATACGAACTCGCGGCTCAGGGCCGGATATTTTGATGTCCAAGCGTTTCTCAATAAGGCTGTTATAGCGTATCGCAACGTCATGAAAATGTTCACTGTACTCGCGAATTTTTTCTAAGATTTGCTCTTTTATCGTAAACAAATTCACGTCATCAGCACTACGAGAGATAGAAAAAGTATGAGTAACATAACGGCGCATATAATTCAGATTTTGCACTGTATGCAACAACAAAACGCTATTTGGAACCACAGTCGTACGGCCTGTGTAAGTGTAGCTACCGCCTTTTAAGTCGACTTCAAATAAGGTTGTCGATAGCCAGTCGCTGTCTGTTACTTCCCCTTCATAATTAGCGATACGTATCCAGTCACCAACCTGATATGGACGTGTGCTAGCACGATAAAACGCACCAACAATGCAAGCGATAAACTCTTTCGTTGCAATAACCAATGCCACCATGAAGGCGGCGATTGAGATCGCTAAATTTTGTAATTCTGATGACCAAATGAGAACCAGACCGACAACCAAAAGCAAATTAAATATATTATCGACCGTATTAATTCTTTGACGTTTTTTATCGTGTTCTGTCTTTTGATGAAGTCGAATAGCGCGCTTAGTATAACGTCGAACAATGTAAGACAATAAAATCCAAGCGACTGTTAAAACAATCTCAACATGATCCATTAAAATGGAAAAGTCTAATTGGGAAAAATCAACAGGCATAAAAAGTGTTTCCTTTATTAAGCCTACTACTTTAACAATCATTGCTAGGATCAACAAACAAAAGCACTAGACAAACAATGAAAAATAACTGTATATTTATACAGTATTATTTTTCACGAGGTGGATTATGCCTGTAATTATCAAATATGTTGTAGAACGCGATGGAATCGAAAAAATGACGTTTACTTCAAAAGCGGAAGCCGATGCGTACGACAAATTGTTGGATACTGCTGAAGCGCTATATGAGATTTTGGATCAAAGCGAACTAGCTGGAGACCATAGCCAAAAGGAAGCGCTTTCCATGTATCTCGCACAGAACAAAGACTCTATTTTGGACGTCTTTAGCAACAAAAAGAAAAGTCCTCAGAAACCTAAAAAAACGAATAAAGCATCCAACGCACAGCTTGATCTAGCAGAAGCGGCACCTAAAAAAGCGCTGGAAGATCTAGTGATAGAACCCGATGAAGATGTGGTTTATGAGGAAGACGAAAGCACGGTTGTGTTTGATGACGAGATAGTCGATTTTCGTGAAAGTGATGCTGCGTAATGCCGCATCCCTTTCGTTACTACTCCAAAGCTAATAATGGTTCAAATAACTAATGGCCTTTGTTAGCGCGAATTTTATACTGCGTTTTACAATAACCACGAGAAATATCAGGATTGCGTAACGCCAGATGTTTACTCGCACGCCCAGATACTCTAGCTCGCCAATTTTTAAAGGCCTTAGATTTTAGATTGCTGCGCATTAACAAAATAACTTCAGGCTCAGAAAGCCCATAAAGAGTTTGAATAGCTTCAAATGGCGTGCGGTCTTCCCAAGCCATTTCGATAATTCTTGACTTGTCTGGAGTTAAAATATTGTCTGGAGTCAAAATATGCCCTTAAGTAATAACCATGATGAGACTTATACGAAAGGCTTCAATCAACAGATCACCTATTTTTTGGCAAGATGAGCTTGTCGGACCAACCAATCGAAAAACACAGTCGCAGCACCATGCAATTCAGCACCAGATCGTCGTACTAAATAAAACGATTCACTGGCTTCAACGCCTTGTCCAAACGGCGCGACTAGTTTTCCCTCATTCAACATGTCTTCAACCATAGAAGAACGCGCCAAGGCAACACCTTGCCCAAGTTCTGCCATGCGTAATGTCGAGACAAGCGTATCGAATTGCATGCCCACTGACGAATCAACACTATCCACACCCATTATATTCAGCCAATAGCCCCACCCTTCTTCGTAACCGATAACATGCAGAAGCGAATGATTCGCTAAATCCGCTGGCTCCAGCAAAGGTGATCGCGCCATCAATTCAGGTGAACAAACAGGCACCAAGCGATCCCAAGTCAGTCGCTGCGAGATCAATCCTGTCCATTCGCCATGTCCCCAGCGAATTTCCATATCGTCTTCATCGTCTAATGCTTGTACCCAAATATTGCTCACATAGCGAATATCATACTGAGGATAAGTTTCACTAAAATCAGCCAGTTTGGGCGCTAACCAGTGAGAAAAGAACGACAAGCTACCGCAAATTTTGATGGTTTGTTTATCATGTTGGGTAAAGATCTCGTTCGTGCCGACAGCTAAACGAGAAATGGCGTCTTTTACCACGGGAAAGTAAGAACGCCCTTCTTCCGTTAAACTCAAACCACGCGGTAGACGTTTAAATAACGACACGCCCAAATGGCTTTCCAGCAAACGAATCTGCTGGCTAACGGCACCTTGAGTTAAGCACAACTCTTCCGCTGCATGAGTGAAATTAAGACATCGAGCCGATACTTCAAAGGTATGCAGCCAATTTAATGGAGGAAGGGATTTCTTATTCATGATGAATATCCAAAAAAGGAGAGAATCTTGACCAACAATTGTGGCCAAGATTTGTCATCAAAACTAGAGAACTTGACCAAGGAAACGCTGTAGACGCGGATTGTCAGAACTAAAGAAGCGCTCAGGGCTTTCTTCAAAAACTAACTCGCCCTCTTCCATGAACACTACGCGATCCGCTACTTCACGAGCAAAGCCCATTTCATGGGTTACCACGACCATGGTCATGCCATCGCTGGCGAGGCTTTTCATAACGTCCAGCACTTCCCCAACCATTTCTGGATCAAGGGCACTGGTTGGCTCGTCAAACAGCATAATTTTAGGGTGCATGGCCAACGCTCTTGCTATTGCCACACGCTGCTGCTGACCACCAGACAAATGCGATGGATAGTTATTCATGCGTTCAGCTAGACCTACTTTTTTGAGTAGCTCACGGCCTTCTTGTTCCGCTACAGCACGAGGCTTTTTCTTCACCTTAATCGGAGATAAAGCCACGTTACCAAGCGCCGTTTTGTGTGGAAAAAGATTAAAGGACTGGAACACCATGCCCACTTCTTCGCGTACTTTATTGATGTTGGTTTTCCTATCGGTCAAACTTACTTCATCAATATGAATCGTGCCATCAGAAATGGTTTCCAACTGATTCAAAGTACGTAAAAACGTCGACTTACCTGAGCCACTTGGCCCAATAATCACTACGACTTCACCACGATTAATATCGAGAGAAACGTTTTTTAATGCATGACAGCCATTCGGGTAAATCTTTTCAATATTACGAGCTTGAATGATGCTCTTATCGGTCATATTAGTCACTGGCAGATAACCTCTTTTCAAGACGCTGAATGGCCCAAGACAAGGCGCCAGTTAACACTAAGTACATAAGCGCAACGGCAAACCATACTTCAAATGGCGCAAAAGTAGAACTCACCACTTCTCGGCCAGCCTTGGTTAAATCAGTAATGGAAATTACCGATACCAAAGACGAGTCTTTAATCAGGTTAATAAACTGTCCAGCCATTGGCGGTAGAGTACGCTTAAACGCCTGTGGCAAAATCACATTAACCATGGCTTGAACGTAATTCATTCCTAAACTGCGTGCCGCTTCCATTTGACCGGGGCTAATTGACTGAATACCAGAACGCACGATTTCTGCGATATAGGCGCCAGTAAACACAGACAAGGCTGCCACACCTGCAGTAAAACGATCTAGATCCAACACGGTGCCAATAAAAAAGTAGAAGATAAAAATCTGTACTAATAATGGCGTACCACGAATAAGTTCAATATAAGTAACAGATAAATAACGCAATGCAGGATTAGTCGATATACGAGCCAAACCAGCAAACAACCCGATAACCACAGCAAAAACTAACGACACCACAGACAATTGTAATGTCATCACTAACCCCCAAGTCAGCGGGCCAATATTCCAGTTTTCTACTTCGACAAGAGGATCACCTTCAAACACTAAATCGCCATTATTAACCAGCAAGTTATCAAACTTTTTAATTACTAACGGATCGTCACCATAATCGGAAGTCACCACCAGCTTATTACCTTTCTCCATTGTGGCTGTGCCATCAAAGGGAGATCGAACCGTCGTGGCTTCGGTGTTAATGATGTACTGCGGAATACGTTCCCAGCGCCAAGTGTAGTCAATACTTTTGCTACCAGCATAAATGCCAAAGCCAAGTCCTATCATGATTAGAACAAAGACCGCTTTCCACAAAAGTAGATGAGGTTGTTTTTCCATCGATGAGAAGTTCCCCGTCGTGTTTTTTAAACTCAAAGAAGAGTCAACAAAAAGTGGCGCTACACTGCGCCACTTTTTGTTGATAACTATATTACTGAACGTTGCTGATCCAAGAGCTACTAGCAAACCATTTTTGATAGATCTTGTCATAGGTACCATCGCCTTTGATTTGCGCAAGGTAATTATTCAAGAAATTCATGAAGTCTGGGTCACCTTTACGAATCGCAAAACCAAGTGGCTCATAGGTGAAAGACTCGTCTAAATGCAGTACTTTGCCTTCATTCTGAGCAGAATAGATAGCGTTGTAAGGCAGGTCATAAACAAAAGCATCAGCATTGCCATTCACCACTTCAAGCACACCTTCTGATTCTGTTTCAAACAGATTCAACTTAGCGTTGCTCATGTATCTTTTTACGGCGTAATCAGATGTCGCACCCAATTTAGTCGCTATGGTGTATTTAGCATCGTTTAAATCACGGTAGTTGGTAACTTTACCTTTTAGCTTAGGACTTAAAAGAATCGTCTGACCCACAACAATGTAGGGATCGGTAAAGTTCACTTTCAAGTTACGCTCAGGTGTAATCGTCATACCAGAGATAATAATGTCGCACTTGTCAGTCAACAACGCTGGAATGATGCCATCCCATGCCGTGTTACGAATATCTAATTTTACGCCCATTGCTTTTGCCATAGTTTTCGCAATATCTACGTCGAAACCAACAATGTCACCTTTTTTATCGCGCATATCAAAAGGCATGTAACCAGCTTCAGCACAAACGCGAAGCTCACCACGGTTAAGTACTTGGTTTAATGTAGACTTTTCCCACAGATCATTGTCTGAAGCTGATACCAACGTTGCGCTACATAGAGCCAATGCACTAATAAATATTTTTTTCATTCTTTTATGTCCCCAATTTTTGAAAAAACAAACCCTAATCTGTTTTAAATGCATTACTCGAACGCCATTTTCTAGCGGCGCATAATACAGGAGTTGCGACAAACAGTCCCTATTGAAACGCTAATGCATTCCACTGTATTTTTCATTTTGCTCAGAATTAAGCCAAGTCAGTTTCTGAGCGAGAAAGCGCCCTGACTCGTTCAAACGCCTGCTGTAAATCAGCGATTAAATCTTCAGTGTCTTCGATCCCCACAGATATCCGCACTAAACCTTCAGAAATGCCCAGCGCTAAACGCTCTTCTAACGTATTTTCCACATGGCTTGTGGTTCTGGCCGGTCCATAAATGGTTTCTACCGCGCCCAAGTTACCTGCGCAATGAGCGTATTGTAATTGCGGCAATAAGATCTTCACCGTATCCATACCACCCGCTAAAACAAAACTCACAATTGCTCCAAAACCTCGCATCTGCTCGCAGGCAATAGCATGATTAGGATGACTTGGTAATCCAGGATAATTCACCGCCTCAACCAAAGGTTCCGTTAATAAATATTCCGCAATCGCTTGTGCGCTGCTTTGTTGCTGACGAATTCGTAGAGCCAAGGTTTTCATACCACGAATAATCAAATACGCCGAAAATGGATCCAACGAAGCACCATTAATTTCTCGATAATGACGAACTTTGGACATTAGCTCTTCGGAACCACACACCAAACCGCCCATCGCATCGGCGTGACCACTTAAGAACTTAGTCGCACTGTGCACAACAATATCCACACCCAATGCCAAAGGACTTTGGTTCAGTGGTGTCGCAAAAGTGTTATCCGCAATCACCAAGGCGCCGACTTTTTTAGCCGCCGCCACAAGACGTTTTACATCGACAATTTTCAATGTCGGGTTAGTTGGTGTTTCCAAATATAAAACATCGCAACCTTTGGCGATTTCCTCTTCGATTTGCTCGTGACTGTGAGTTTCGCAAAGCGTAACGCTCACCCCCATGCGCGGTAAAAATTCTTCAAAGACTTTATTGGTGCCGCCATAACTGTCTTTCGTCGACACAACACGGCAGCCATTTGATAAAAAGGTATAAAGCACACTACTGATCGCCGCCATACCCGTACTAAAAGCAACCGCTGACTCTGCGTTTTCTAAGCCACAAATCTTCGCTTCTAAGGTTTCTACGGTAGGATTGCTCATACGGCTATAAATAAAACCGGGGGCAGCACCTAAAGCAACGTCGTACCATTCATCGATATCTTGGTAGCCATAAGCGGCACTCGCGATAATAGGAGTTTGCGTCGCACGATAAGGATGCTCTACCTGCTCGCCGCTCCATACAGACCGTGTTCCACTTCCTGCTTGATCAAGCGCCAACCTAGCCAATTTCTCACTCATTACAGATCTCTCACATTCTATGGCTAAACAGCCAGTATAAATTCCATTAGCTTTCACTATAGCCAAACGAGTAAAACGCGAGAAATCATCTTATCAAGCACTAAGGGGCGTTTTTTTTAATGGATAAAATTACGACCTAATGACTTATACTGTCTATTCCTCCATGTTCATTTCCTGACTTCTAGGACCTTTAATGAAACCTGCTGCTTCGCCTAATAATACTGTCGATAAAAATATGTTTGGCGTCTTTCGTTATAGCCGCCGCGCTATTGATTTGGTGTGGAAAACTTCACCTGCGTTAACCATTGGCTTGGCACTAGCAACGCTGGTTGCTGGCGTGCTGCCTGCGGCGATGGCGTATGTTGGGCAGTTAATCGTCGATGCCGTACTGGCTGCAATGGAAAGTTACAAGCAGGATCAAGTTCTGCATTATCAAACTGCACTAAACTATGTGGTCTTAGAGGGAATATTGGTGTTGGTGATTGCCGCCGCGCAACGCGCCTTGACCGCGCAGCAGGCTATTTTACAAGGCTTGTTAGGTCAAAAAGTTAACTTACTGATTTTAGAAAAAGCCCAAAGCTTAACCCTGTCTCATTTTGAAGATTCTGAATTTTACGACAAACTAGTTCGCGCCCGTCGCGAGGCATCTAGCCGCCCGCTTGCTCTGGTTAATAAAACCTTTGCCTTACTACAAAATGCTATCTCGTTATCCAGCTTTGCTGTCTTGCTGTGGCACTTTTCTCCGTGGGCATTGGCGTTATTGATTTGTGGCGCTTTGCCTTCTTTTATCGCTGAGGCCAAGTTTTCGGGTGATGCTTTTTTGATGTTTCGTTGGCGCTCGCCAGAAGTGCGTCAGCAAAACTATTTGGAAACCTTGTTGGCTCGGGAAGACAACATTAAAGAAGTTCGCCTGTATCAATTGGGTGATCGTTTTTTACAGCGTTACACAGAAATATTCATCAAGCTATTCAAAGAAAGTAAGCGACTAATTTTACGCCGCGAAAGCTGGGGCTTCGCCCTTGGCGTCATCAGCACCTTGGTGTTTTATGGCGCCTATGGCTGGATCGTCAGCGACACTATCATTGGCGCGATAACCTTGGGTCAAATGACCATGTATTTGCTGTTATTCAAGCAAGGTCAAAGTTCGGTTTCCGCTTCACTTACCGCCATTAGTGGCATGTACGAAGACAATTTGTATCTATCCAACCTCTACGAATATCTAGAGCAGGAAACGCCGCTTTCAACATCAGGTTTGTTAGTAGGACCAACTCCAAACGATGGCATTCGTTTTGAAAACGTCTCTTTCCGATATCCAGGTAGTGAACGACCTGCACTTGCCAACATCAATCTACACATTCGCCCAGGCCATAGCCTCGCGATTGTCGGTGAAAACGGCTCAGGCAAAACTACTCTCATCAAACTGCTGACTCGTCTTTATAACCCAACTCAAGGACGAATCTTGCTAGACGGCTTAGACTTACTGGAATGGGAAGAAAGCGCGCTGCTAAAGCGTGTTGGCGTTATATTCCAAGACTTTGTGCGTTATCAATTTATTGTTGGCGAAAACATCGGCGCTGGTGATAATGACAGATTCAATGATCAAACCGGATGGAAAAAAGCCGCCGAACTTGGCAAGGCCACCGACTTTATTGATCAACTTGAAAACGGCTACCAAACCCAACTGGGCCGCTGGTTCCGCGGTGGACAAGAATTGTCTGGTGGGCAATGGCAAAAAATCGCCTTGGCGCGCGCCTTTATGCGCGAAGACGCGGATATCTTGGTATTAGATGAACCGACAGCGGCGATGGATGCTCAAGCCGAAGCCAATATCTTCCAGCATTTCCAAGAACACACCAAAGACAAAATGGCAATTCTGATTTCTCACCGATTTTCCACAGTGCGTCTTGCTCACGAGATTATCGTCATGGAGCATGGGCAAATCAAAGAGCGCGGCACCCACGATTCACTATTAGCTCAACAAGGCCAATACGCACATTTGTTTACCTTGCAGGCGCAGGGTTATAAATAACTAGGCACATTATTATAAATAGCCACTAACGTGTTTTGCCATGCCCACTTTTAACAAAGACGTTATGGCGACACACTTTTTCTAGGCTCATTGCCAATACGCTCAAAATCACAATACCGCCACCTAGCACAACCAAAATAGAAGGCAACTCACCCAAAATAAACGACGCCATTACCATAGAAGTAGGCGGAATCAAATACAGCACAATGGATATTTTGCTGACTTCCGTATGCGACAAAACATAAGCCCAAGCCACATACGCTAATGCGCTCGGGAAAATGCCCAAAATCACCACTGCAAAATTTAACTGAAAGTCAGAAGCCAACATCGAGGTCAACAAACCAGGAGAAAATACAAGCAAAACCACTGTGCCAGTCCACACCGTATAACACACCATGGTTAAGGTACTGTAACTCTGCGAATAACGTTTTTGCAGAATGAAATACACACTCCAAGAGCAAGCCGCCACAAGAATCAATAAACCATTAAGGCTGATATTGCCGATGCCTTTATCACCGATCACTACGATCAGCGCGCCTATCATGCCGCAGAATACACAGCACCAACGCCATAAATTAATTCGCTCCTTTAAAACACAGCGCGAAATAATCACGGTAAAAATCGGCGTTGATTGCGCTAACACACTCGCAGCACCCGCACTCACCCCTCGCTGACCAAAATTTAACGCAATGTGATGCAAGGCCACAGCAAAAAAGCCAAGCACAAACAACAAGGGAATATCCTTCACTTTGGGCACTTGCACACCCTGATAAATCGCCACTATTCCCATAAAAATCGAGGCAATAATAAAGCGTAATAGGGCTAACTGACCGGGCGAATATGATGCAAGACCAAGATGAATACCGATTGGCGAATACGCCCAACACACCACAACAAACATCGTAGCAATAACTAGCTTGGCCTCCGTCTTTCTATTCACCTTTTGCATATATAACCCTTTTTAAATTCACTCGCCGTCTAAGAAGGAGTTAGTATTAAGAGAAAGGCGCAATACAACAATTAACGAATACTGCATCCAGTATTCACTTGGAATGAATGATGGAACTAGCTCAAATCCGAATGTTCAAAACGGTCGCTAATCTTGGTAGCGTGGTACAAGCATCCACAGCATTGCACTGTGTTCCCTCTAATGTGACAGCGAGAATTAAGGCACTTGAAGCTGAGTTAAAAGTGTCGCTGTTTTACCGAGAAGGACGCGGACTGCGCATTACACCAGCTGGAGAAGTGTTTCTAACTTATGCCGAGAAAATTTTAGCATTAACAGAAGAAGCCAAACGAGCTGTTGATCCAACGTCTGAACCATCTGGTCCACTGCGCATTGGTGCTATTGAATCCTCGGCAACCAGTCGTTTACCACCGATGCTGACAAAGTTTCACGCACAATACCCAAACGTTGAGCTGCAATTTAAAACGGGGACTTGGTCACAACTTGTAGACGACATACAGCATCACAGATTAGATGGCGCCATTGTCGCCGTTGATATTGACCGACCTTTTTTAGACAGCACCACTTTCTTCAATGAAGATCTGGTGCTTATTTCCTCCGCCTCTGCTGCCCCTATCAAATCCGCGAATGATATAGAAGGAAAAGCCATTTTTATGTGGCCGGAAGCCTGCCCATATCGAGCTGCACTAGCAACTTGGCTAAGGAAAAACAAGGTAAAAACGCCCATCACCAGTATCGCCAGTTACGGCACCATTATTGGCTGCGTCAGTGCTGGAAGCGGCATATCGCTCGTTCCAAAAGGCATTTACGAACAATATCAATCGGGCATGGGATTAGTTGGATATGAGTTTGCAGAATTAGAAACTATTGAAAACCGCTTTATTTGGCGCAATGATGGTGGCCATTTTCCGGCTTTAGACGCTTTCACTCAGATGATTCAGCAAAATAACCATTGCGAATAATCATCAAACAATTCATAGGAAAAACCGTTTTGAACAGACGTAATTTTATAAAATCCAGCCTCTTAGTGGCCATGACAAGTACGCTACCTAGAGTCATTCTTGCTGCTACACCGTCTGCTGGTTTCGACTATGAATTGATCGTCGCGCCAGTCGATGTAAACATTGTTTCAGGTGGAAGCACGCCAGCGCTTTGCTTTAATGGCGGTTATCCTGCGCCTGTGATTCGCGCCAAGCAACATCAGCCTGTTCGTATTCGTGTGATCAACAAGTTAAACGAACCCACCACGATTCATTGGCATGGTATGAGAATCCCGATTGCAATGGATGGCGTGCCGTTTTTAAGCCAACCACCAATTATGCCCGGCGAAACATTTGACTATGAGTTTACGCCACCAGATGCAGGTTCTTTTTGGTATCATCCACACATGAACAGCGTAGAACAGCTTGGCAAAGGCTTGGTTGGTGCACTGATCGTTGATGAAGCGGAGAAACCAGACTTTGATGAAGATCTGGTGCTTTGCATGAAAAACTGGCACATCAAAGACGATGGTTCTTTTACCGCGTTGACGACGCCACAAAATGCTTTTCGCATGGGAACACCCGGTCGAGTAATGACAATCAACGGCCAGATTCACCCAACCTATGAAGTCCCTGCTAGCGGAGCTATTCGCGTGCGCTTCTTGAATGTGGATAACACCCTACTTTATCAAGTGAACTCAACCGATCCTCAGGCTCAGATCCTCGCCATTGATGGTAATCCGATTGCCCAGCCAATTGCCTTAACTGAGCACGCAGTAGGGCCAGGAATGCGCCTTGATCTTGGTGTGATCGCGCCTAGCAAAGTCGGAGAAACTGTCACCTTTAAGCACAAGGGTAAACCTATGGTGACCATCAAAGCCGTGGCAAGCCAGTTTAAAGACCGCAGCTTACCTAAGCTGCCACTCAACCCAATTCCCGCTCCAGATTTAGATAACGCGGAAACTATTAAATTTGCTTTTGAGTGGAACGCGAACATAACGCCGATTGAGAAAGATGGCGAAGTCAGCTACAACTTTTGGACAATGAATCGTCGCTCTTGGGAAGGCATGTCAAAAGGTCACATTCCTGATCCTCTTGCCACACTAGAACGTGGTAAAACTTATATATTCGAGCTATCTAATTTAACCCAGTATCACCATCCGATTCACATACATGGTCATACGTTTACCGTGTTAAGTTCGAACAAAAAGGCCATCACACCATTTCATACGGATACGGTTTTGCTTGGTCAAAACGAAACTGTGCTTGCTGCATTAGTTGCCGATAACCCAGGGCGCTGGATGTATCACTGCCATATTATCGAACACCTAAAAACAGGCTTTATGAGTTTTGTTGAAGTGACATAAAGCATAAGACCCTCACTAAGAGACCAGATTCGAAATTAATCTGATCTCTTTACTTATCAGAGCTTATGACTAAATAAAGTCATCACTACCAAAATCATCAAAGCCGCCCATGTCGTCGAATCCGCCTTGATCGACACCACCAGAATCAATGTCACTTTGATCCATATTGGCTTGATCAAAACCCGCCTGACCAAAGCCTCGGTTAGGATCTAAACTATCTCCCGATTGATCAAAGCCTGCCTGATCAAAACCACCGCTATCAGCAAAACTCTCCTGACCAGAACCTGATGCAGATCCAAGGTCTGGCTCTTGTCCAAGATCAGAGGCCGCAGGCGTTTCATTAATAACATTGGCCATTTCTGCTTCAGAATGATGACTAAACATGTTCATCAACATATTCCCAACGACCATACCACCAGCTACACCAGCGGCCGTTTGCAGCGCGCCACCTAAAAAGCTACTACTACGGCCAGCGCCTTGTGATTGATTGTTTGACTGCTGAAAGTTTGATTGCTGACTATTTGATTGCTGAAAACCTTGTTGTGAGCCATTGCCTCGGCCCCAACCAGAATGAGATTTAGCTGTATTTTGCTGCGTTGTTGAGTCATATGACGAGCTTTGATCACCGCCAAACAGCCCCGACAAAAAACCACCTGAACTAGGCTTTGCAGACGTCTTGCGTTCTAACTCTTCGACTCGGACATTTAACTGCTTTAATGCGGCTTCTTGCATGATAATAGTTTGCGCCATGTAATAAGGCGCGGCAGGATTTGCCACTAAATGTTTGTTAATCTGACTTTCCGCTTCTTTATCGCGTTCACCTGAATTGTCTTCTGCCGTTTTAATTCGCTCGAACAAACTATCAATCAAACCGTTTGCGTCGTTACTCATCACTTTATCTCCAACCTAAACATTACCTTTGCACAAAGGTCTCTAAAAAAGTCAGCAGGCACATCAAAAAATAGCCTGCAATCTCTTTATGATAAGGCCGCCCGACTCGCGAACAAGTGATTAAAGAGTCAGGAAAAAGGAAACAAGGCTTTGAGGAAGGTTAATATTTTTACTTAGTTGAACAATTGATAGAAGGATAAACAAAGAAGTGAATTAAAAACAAAAACGCCAGATCAAAAAATGATCTGGCGTTTCATATTTGTGATCAAATAGCATTGCTTATCGATCGTCGTCGCTCTCTGCGTTTTCTAGATCTTCATCTTCTTCTTGCTCATCAGCAGCGTCACGTTTTGTACGCTGTGCTGGCGCAGCTAGAATTTCAAGATAGAACTCAGTCCACTCTTGACTTTCGGCAAAGCTGATTTTTTCATTGATTTGAGCGACATGAATCTCTTCAGCCAACGCTTCTGTTTGACCAAAGCGACAATCAAATCCCCAAAAGTCAGCGTATTCTGGCAATTTTTTATTGCGCTCTCTTTTTAAATATTTTTTAACTTCGTTTTTCGTCGCTTCAACTAAGCGTGGGTATTTGATTGTTGGGTGAGATAGCTTGAATGTCTTTTTCATTAGGATCCTAAAGAATTGAATGACTGGAAGTGACGTAACACATTCCAATTACCGAGCATGATAACGGATCGCCTTATTTGTCGCCATGAATAAGTCGTTAAAATAGGTAGCTGCTGGCAATCCAACAGCCACATATCAGACGATTTTGCTTTAGTTACCGGTTATTCAGCTTGATAAGCCATCAATAAACGATGGATAAAAGCCAGCTTATCCCGCACTACTGGAACCAAGACAAAAGGATATAAATCCGGTTGTCCCATGCCACGATTTAAATTGTTCACAGCAAAGGTTAACGGTACATATTGCGCGAGAATCTCGTCGAAATTATCGTGTCGATAAGGATCGATATTCACCATCACGGCGAGATTTTGTCGATTTGAACCAACGGGTTGAAGACTCAAACCAAGATCACTGGCCATTTCCAAAGTATCGACAATATGCAGATAATGCGCCCATGTTTCTGCCCAGTCTTCCCAAGCATGTGAAGACGCATATACGCTTACGAAAGACTGCTGCCAATCTGGGTTTGGCGTTTTGTAATGAGCCTCTAACGCATCGGCGTAACTGGCACGATCATCGCCAAAAAGAGCTCTAAAATCTGCTAAAACCTGTTCATCATCAAAAACCAGCTGATCCCAATAATAATGGCCAATTTCATGGCGAAAATGTCCAATGACGGTTCGATAAGACTCTTTCATGTCTTCACGCATTTGCTCACGGTCGACCGAATTGCCCTCAGCAGCGTTAATAGTCACCTGTCCAGAAGCATGGCCTGTCATGGCGCTCACATCTTCTGGCACCACGTTATTTTCGGAAATAAAATCAAAAGACAAACCGTCTTCAGGTTCTGTTTTTTTACTTATCAAAGGCAAACCAAGACGCAACAAAGAATACACCAAGCGATGCTTAGCAAACTCCAGTTGTTGCCATGCTTGACGCTCTTCTATTTTTTCTAAATTCGGGATATGACGATTCAATTCACACGCCATACAAAAAGTGCTGCCGCCCTCTTCCACCATCCAGTTACACACTTGATGTTGATGGTTTTCACAGTAGTACCAGCGCTTTGCTGGGATGGACTTATCGGCCATGGCGTACCAAGCATTATCAATCGACTTTAACGCACTAATTACCAATTGATCTGGCAAAAAGCCCAATGATGAAGAACATTGCTCGCAGTGAGTGTTCTCAAATAACACCGTCTGTCCACATTGCTGGCAGCTGAAAATTTTCATAAAACTCCTGCTATCAAAAGAGATAAGCCTGTAAATGTAAAAAATGAAAAAGAGAGAAAAATCGAGCATCGAATCAGCTCAGCACAATTGCGCCTTGCTAGGATCATAGTTTACAGTACGGAAAAACGCCTACCTGTATACTTGCTCATATGGGATGTAATTTCCGCCAATCTAACCATTGAGACAACACATTGCTGAAGAAAAACAACAAAAACTTCACCACTATTTCAGACGTTGCGAAATACGCTAAAGTGGGTAAGACCAGTGTTTCACGTTACCTTAATGGGGAACAAGACAAATTATCAGAAGAGCTGCGAGAAAAAATCGCGCAAGCCATTGCTCATCTGGATTTTCGTCCTAACCATTCGGCTCGCATGCTGCGAGCAGGCCACTCAAAACTGATTGGACTCATGCTCGCCGATGTCACCAATCCATATTCCATAGACGTTTTACAAGGTGTGGAGCATATTTGTCGTCGCGAAGGTTACATGTTGATGGTCTGTAACACAGACAATGAAAAAGAGCTGCAAGATCGCTATTTAGCATTGCTAGAAGCGCACCGAGTCGATGGAATAATAGTGAACACATCGGGCATGGCGCAGAAACAAATTAGCAGTTTGGCACAAATATCTTGCCCTATTGTTCTGGTGGACAGAATCAATACCTCACTTGGCTTCGATACCGTTGGCTTGGATAATGAAGCCGCCGCAAAAGAAGCTTGCCAACATTTGCAAACCAAGGCTTATGAAGCCATTCTCGTCATTACCAAATCTCTTGAAATTGACCCTCGCCAAGCTAGAGTTGATGCAATAAAAACCTTTACCCAAGAACATGAAAATATGTCTTGTGACATCATTGAAATCGAAAACATGACAGTCAGCCAGCTTTCCAAAGCAATTCGAGCTTTCATAGATGCAAACCCACACCGTAAAAAAGCCATCTTTACCACAAATGGTGTCGCCATGATGAGTACCGCGAAAGCCTTAAAACAACTAGACATGCGCATCGGTACACAAATAGGCTTAATCAGCATCGACGATCCTGAATGGGCGCAACTGTTCGAAGGCGGCATTACCGTTATGCGCCAACCAACCCAACTAATAGGCCAAACCGCTTGTGAGCGTTTGCTTGCTAGAGTCCAAGGTAACAACAACCCCGCACAACACATAAAACTAAAAGCCGAACTCGTTATTCGTCATTCCACCTAGTGCCTTTACAAAAAAGTATTTAGATAAAAACAATTTGACTAAAAAACAACCATATAATTTTTTAAAAGCGATTGACAAACTCTATTCATGGAATCGATTCCATGATATCGTCTTTTGCCTAAAGTGTGATCATCATAATCATAAAAATCGATCCATAATGGAGTTACCATGAAAAAACTATTTACTCTGCTAACCGCTGTTGCTGCCATTTCTCTCGCTGGATGCAGTGATGACTCAGCCAAATCTGACACGATTAAAATCGTTGCTGCCCACAATCAAACCAACCTCTCTAGTCCATACCAAACTGGCATGCTAAAACTGAAAGAAGTCGCTGATAAATCAGGTCTTTTCAATGTAGAAGTACACGCAGGAACCATTGGTACCAATGAAAATGAATTGGTTGAAAAACTGGTACTTGGCGGCGCGGACATGGTTCTGGTTTCACCTGGCTTTATGACATCATCAGGTATTGAAGAAGTGGACCTGTTCTCTTTGTTGTACTTGTTTAACGATTACAGCCATTGGGAAAAAGTGGTTGATGGCAAAGTAGGTAAGGATATTGCCGACATCATCTATACCAAGTCTGGTGAAAAGTACCGTGTCGCCGCTTATTGGACCGCCGGTGTGCGTCACTGGTATGGCAAGCAACCGGTTAATTCCTTTGCAGACGTAAAAGGCATGAAAATCCGTACTCAAACGTCCGGCGTAGTGTCTCAATACTGGAAAGAAATCGGCGCTGTACCAACCTCTGTTGCTTGGGCTGAACTTTACCAAGCACTATCAAGCAATGTAGTTGATGCTGCCGAAAATGCTTATCCCTACTTCATTCCAATGGAACACCACAAAACATCCAACGGTAAGTACATTTCTGAAACCGGTCATGACTATACCACTCGTCTATTGCTAGTGCGTAATTCAGTATGGGAAAGCTTCAATGATGAACAGCGTACGGCCTTCAACCAAGCAGTAAAAGAGGCGACTCAAGCGGAACGCCAAGCGTTATATAGTGAAGAGTCTACTTACAAGCAAAAAGCCATTGATGATGGTGCCATCGTTAATACGTTAGACCGCACTCCTTTCATTGAAAAAGCACGCTCTATCCAAGATCAGTGGGCGGCGAAAAATGGCATGACAGAGGTTCTTGAAACCATCCGTCAGACTAAATAACGCTCTCTGCTAGCCTAGCTCCGAGGAATCCTCGGAGCTTCAAGGATATAGGTATGAAAATACTGACTAATTTTATTGCTCGACTCCAAATCAGTTTAGGCGTTTTGCTACTGGTGATTTTCCTCGCCGCGACCTTGATTCAAGTAGTTACTCGCTACCTAGGTATTTCGGTGTTATGGACGGAAGAAATCGCCGTAAATTCTTTTATCTGGGCCATGTTCCTTGGCACAGCAGTCATGGTAAAAGAAAACAAACACTTTGGTTTTGACGTTCTCACGCATTATTTCCAAGGCGATAAACGCTCGGTTTTAGTGATTATTCAGAATCTTATCATGTTGATTTTCTGTTTATTCTGCTCGCTATACAGTGTTGAAATCACTCAAGCATTTTGGAACTCGCGCTGGATCAGTATCCCTGAATTTCGACAAGGCTATGTGTGGCTGATTATGCCAATCACCTTTATTAGCTCCAGTGTTTATCTGGTGGATAACATCTACAACGAAGCGAAAACATTGTCTTGCTTCAAGGGGGCTTCATGGAACTTGCGTTAATCACCTTATTATTTGTTGGTCTTATTATTCTTGGGATACCCATTGCCTTCTCTATCGGTATCGCTTCTTTAGTGGGTATTGGCACCATGACTGGCGCGCCAACGACCATGATCCCAATGAAGATGTTCTACGGCCTTAACTCTTATGTGTTACTCGCTGTGCCACTATTTGTGTTAACAGCTAACATCATGAACAGCGGCCAGATATCTCATCGACTTATCAACTTTTCTATCGCCTTAGTCGGTCGCAAACCGGGCGGGCTTGGTCACGCAAACGTATTGGTCTCCATGTTGTTTGCTGGTGTTAGTGGATCGTCTACTGCCGATACAGCTGGCGTGGGAAAAATCCTCATACCTAACATGATCAACAAAGGCTACAGTCGCGAAATGTCGGTTGGAGTTACAGCCGCCTCGTCTACCATTGGTGGCATTATTCCACCTAGTATTACCATGGTAATTTATGGTGGACTGACGAATACCTCGGTTGGGCAATTATTTATCGGCGGCATGGTGCCAGGGATTCTTATCGGCCTTGGAATGATGTTTGTCATTAGTATTATTGCCAAACGTGACAACTTGCCGATGATGGAAAAGATCAGTCGTGCGGAATTTATCGCTCTAAGCAAAGACGCCATTCCTGCGATGATCACGCCTCTTATCATTATTGGTGGTATTGTTTTTGGTGTCTTCACTCCAACAGAAGCTGCAGCGTTCTCAGCAGTTTATGCTTACTTCGTTAGTGCGTATTACTACAAATCCATCAGCCTCAAAGATTTGCCAAAGATTTTCACCGAAACCTTAAAGCTTAGCTGCTTATCACTATTTGCTTTGGCGGCAGCTTCGGCTCTCGGGGAATTCCTTGGCTATTATCAAATCAATGCGATGGTATCGAACTTTTTCAGCGGAATAGGTAATAATGAATACTTGTTCCTATTCATTATTGTGGCCTTTTTCCTATTTATCGGCACCTTTATGGATGCCATTCCAGCCATGGTGCTGTTTGTACCGGTTATTTATCCTGTCGCACTTACATTAGGAGTCGACCCAGTTCAACTCGGCATTGTGGTTATTATTACTTTATCCATTGGCTTAATTACACCGCCTTATGGTTTGTGTTTGTTAATAGCAAGTGCCATTGGCGAACTGTCCATAGACAAGTCATTCAAAGCGGTTATGCCATATATTTCAGTCATCATACTAGTACTGGTTGCCGTTATATTCATGCCATTTATATTGTTGATATAGGCTAAAAATAAGAAGGAATCATCCATTATGGAAACAAATCAAACACACTCTTTTGTTACTCTTGGTGAAGCAATGGCCATGTTTGTAGCGAAAACACCGGGGCAACTCGCTGACATTGAAGAATTCCATCGTTCTTTAGCTGGGGCGGAAGTCAATGTCGCTATCGGTATGGCTCGTTTAGGTTTTGAAGCCAGCTATATTAGTAAAGTAGGTAAAGACAGCTTTGGGCAGTTTATTCGCCAAGCAATAAGCAAAGAAAACATTCACACTGATTGGATTTCTGAAAGCGCCAACCACGCTACTGGTTTTATGTTGAAGTCTAATGTAACCGATGGCAGCGATCCTAAGGTCGAGTATTTCCGTCGTAACTCTGCCGCATCAACATTAAGCGCAACAGACATTGATAACACTTTATTCAAAGCAGGCGCACATTTGCATCTAACTGGTGTCGCCGCAGCGGTATCGGTACCAATGCGAGACGCAGCAAAACACGCGTTAGAACTCGCTAAGAAACAAGGCTGCAGCGTCTCTTTTGACACCAACTTACGCCCTTCCCTTTGGCCTAATCAAGCAACCATGGTAGCAACCATCAATGAATTTGCTTTTGCCAGCGATATTGTTTTACCAGGTATAGAAGAAGGTAAAATCCTCGCCAATAGTGATCAACCAGAGGTGATTGCCAACTTTTATCTTCAGCGTGGCGTCAAAACGGTTATCGTCAAACTCGGTAGCAAAGGCGCATACTTTAAAACCCGTAATGGTGAATCTGGTACAGTCGCTGGCTTCCCTGTAGCAAAAGTAGTCGATACAGTTGGAGCGGGAGATAGCTTTGCTGTTGGCGTGATATCTGCTCTACTAGATGGTAAAACAATAGAACAAGCCGCTCGTCGCGGAAACCTGCTAGGCTCTCTGACAGTCCAGGTTCGTGGCGACAGCGAAGGCTTGCCAACTCGTGCACACCTCAATGATTTAGAGAAAGCAGTTTAGAGAAGAGCGACCTAGAAAGAGGCAACTAAAAAGGAATAGTAGGATGAAGAAAAAAGTAATTTTGTACCGAGACATTCCAACAGAAGAACGCCAGCGACTTGAAGTACTGTATGACGTTACCTTCTTTAATAATATCAATGAAGATAACAAAGGTGCCTTCATAGCTGCCCTTGCTGACGCAGAAGGCTTAATTGGCACCAGCACTAAAATGAGTTCAGAGCTATTGAGCCTTGCACCTAAGCTAAAAGCCGCATCAACGATTTCCGTCGGCACAGATCTATATGACTTAAATTATCTCACTGAGCGTGGCATTCCTTTAATGCACACACCTGGCGTACTGAACGAAACCACCGCCGATACATTATTCACTCTGATTATGTGTGCGGCTCGACGTGCTGTAGAGCTATCTAACATGGTGCGAGAAGGTCGCTGGACCAGCAACATAGGCGAAGCCCTTTACGGTACAGATGTGCACGGTAAAACCCTTGGCATTATTGGTATGGGTCGCATTGGTTATGCGATTGCTAAGCGTGGGCATTTTGGTTTTGATATGAAGATTCAATACAGCAACCGCAATCGTAAACCAGATGCTGAACAAGACTTAAACGCTACTTATATGGAGATGGAAGAACTGCTTCAAACGTCAGACTTCGTCTGTGTGATGACGCCGTTAACACCAGAAACCGAACGATTGATTGGCGCAAAAGAATTCGCCATGATGAAGAAAAGCGCTATTTTCATCAATGGTTCCCGTGGCAAAGTGATTGACGAAGCGGCTCTTGTCGACGCCCTAAGCAATGGCACTATTCGCGCAGCCGGTTTAGACGTCTTTGAAGTCGAACCACTACCGGGCGACTCACCGCTTTGTAAACTCGACAATGCTGTCTTGTTTCCACACATCGGCTCAGCAACGGCAGAAACACGTCTTGCTATGATTACTTGCGCTGTGGACAACCTGATCAATGCACTTAATGGTGATATATCACAAAACTGCGCCAATCAACATTTGTTAGACAGATAGCCTTTTGGCTATCTGTTTCTCCTCTAATATATCTTTCTACTCGCTTCTTTTAGTAACAATATATTGATCCAAATCAGCTGTCATAAAAATTGCTAATGATAATCTTTCACTTATGGAGACCACTATGGAAACCACTAAAGTCGAGAGGGATAGCATGTCTAAATTACCTGTTTTTAAAAATGAAAAAGATAACCTTTATTTGCCATTTATGAGCAGCTTCTACAATGCGTTTGCTCAACCATTTGGCTGGGCATTGTTCCGTATTGTTATCGGCGGAATGCTTGTTGTTGAGGGCTGGCCAAAGATCATAGCTCCCTTTGCTCAAGTCGGCTTTGTTGAAAACTTAGGCTTCTATCCAGGTTGGCTTTGGTCACCAATGTTGGCGGGGATGCAATTTTTTGGCGGTATGTTCATTGCGGTGGGTTTGCTAACTCGACCAATCGCTCTGGCAAATGCAGTCATGTTAGCCATCACATTATGGTTCCATTTCGCTCATCCTTATGGCGATGCTTTATTAACTCAAGCAGGCATAGATGCGCTGAACTCTGGTAGTGATTTTTTTACTCCAAATGGCATAAAACGCTTAGCGGATGGCGGCGGCGCTTTTCTTACTTCAGTACAACTAAAAGCAGAACTTGCCTCTATCTTCTGGACTGCTGGTGCATTGTTAATCGCAGCGTTCGGCGGGGCTCATTTTTCACTAGATCGTCTACTTAAAAAACAGTTCTAACGTTTTATGCCATTAAAAAAGGAAGAGATTTACGCCATCTCTTCCTTTCATTAATTCTTATTCTGTCTTTCTACACAAAAACTAAAGTACTTAGTTGAAATAAATTACCGCTTAATCTTATTACCAATCCGACTAAACTCTTTTGAAAGCCAAATATAGGTGACTATACCAATCACATCAGATTCAGGTAACGCGCCCCAGTAACGGCTGTCATTACTATTATCTCGCCAATCACCCAACACAAATACTTGGCCTTCTGGCACAACTCTTTCTGGCATAGAAATAGAAACATCACTGCATCGGAAACTCTCATCTACTGAGGAAATTAGCTCTGGCTCACCATTTAACATAACTTGGCCATCTTTAATCGCAACCTTGTCATTCCCTAAGGCGACAATTCGCTGCGTAAACAGCACTTGTCTATTATTGGGATAACGAAACACAACCACATCGCCAATATTTAAAGACTGATCTTGTGTATCGACGGCAATGTAATCACCAGGTTGTAAAGTTGGTTTCATAGGATTAGAAGGAACTTGATACAACTCAAAACCTAGCATCGAGCCACGAGACGAAATTAGAGTTTGGCTAACAACCAGAATCAAAGCAAAAATAGCCAAGTACCAATACCATCGATTATAAGGTTTCAATTCGTAGGTTTTATTGGCTAAAGCAAGCCTTACTGCACTGAACATGGCGTACAAATACAGACATGCTAAAAATAGAATCGAAAACCAAATACCATAAGCTGTCGATAACAAGCCCAGCTTACCTAATAAAAAAAGTACGCCGTATTGAAGTAAAAACAGCAATAAACCTTTCTTAACATTACCAGCGTAGACATGCCCTAAGCCCGGTGACAGAATCGACAACACTAATGCCACGGTAGGTTTTCTTTTCTTAATCACGTCTAGTACCCTTTCCATAAGTAACGGATCATCTCTCACAATGGTTAGTTAATATAAAACTATTTTTATAATTTCATATT
The DNA here is from genome assembly GCF_002806845.1 of Marinomonas sp. ef1. Classification (NCBI taxonomy): domain Bacteria; kingdom Pseudomonadati; phylum Pseudomonadota; class Gammaproteobacteria; order Oceanospirillales; family Oceanospirillaceae; genus Marinomonas; species Marinomonas sp. ef1. The sequence continues at coordinate 99,214 of NZ_NHTT01000015.1, forward strand.
ATTCCATAAATCTAAAATTTTTTGTCTGGTATCAGGTCGAGAATATGTGAAAAAATCATAATTAATCAAATTGAAATATCTATTATCAAAATATGCTTTTGACCTTACTGTTTTAATGTTTGAATATATCTGTAAACCTATATCTGACGCCAAAGTATTCTGGATTTCAGGATTAGCACTTAGCTCTATAAAATTTTGAGCTAGAATAGGGTTATTACTATTATTTAAAATACTAGCAGCTCCTATTTCATATCCAGTTCCTTCACATGGAATAACCACCTCCAATTCGTCACTTCCTTTTAAATCAATAAAAATATCATGAATAAAAGCAATGGATATGGCATTTTCTCCATTAATTAATGGTGCTAAAGCCTTAAAACCGCTTGAGGTTGTACGACGGACATTTTGTTTTATATCTGATATTATCGATCTCGTTTTTTCACCTTTATATATTTGAAATAATGTACTTAAAAATGTGTAAGATGTACCTGATACATTTGGATCTCCAATGATAATTTGATTTTTGTACCTTGGATCTCCTAGATCAGACCAACATTGAGGAATATCAAGATTTAAATCAGCTAACACTCTCTTATTAACAATAACTCCTAAAACCCCAGCATAAATACCAATACTATGCTGACCGGATATTTCAAAGATATTCCTAGACCAAAAAAGCTGATCCGACAAATTATTTAATTTCATTGGAATTAGCAAATTTCCTTCTGCGGCTTTAAGATGAGTATCTCCTGTCCCACCCCACCAAAGATCAAATCTCTCTTTATTCCCAGCTTCAATTAAACGAAGAACATCCCCTGAGCTTTTTATTTCCATCTGACTAGGAAGGTCAAATAGTTTCGACATTTGAGAGCTTAACCAAGAGCAACTAGCAGGTTTGGCGCTACAATATACTTTTAAAACAACGTCCTGAGCTATAGATTTGCTTGATATAGAGAAAAAAACAATAAAAATAATAAAACGTATCATAAGCACCCTTATATTTTTTTCAGAGAAAAATTGATAGATATTTTTGTACCAAAACCTACTTTACTTTCCAAAAATATAGAGCCACCACTTTGTTTAACAAAACCATATACCATACTTAGACCAAGACCATGGCCTTCACCTTTTTTCCGACCAGTAAAAAATGGTTCGAAAACTCTTCCTTGTATATTTTTAGGAATTCCATGCCCGTTATCTTCTACAACTATTGTGACTCTATCATCTATATTAAGCTGCGATGAAATTTTAATTTTACCATGACCTTTAATAGCATTATTTGAATTTATACAAAGGTTAATAATACTTGTTTCGAATTGACCGGCATCAATATAGGTATACAAAGGCATATCACTAAGAAATAATTCAACGCTAACATCGTCGTTTACAGCAAAACAAATAACCTCATATATTCCTTCTAATATTTCGTTAACATTTATTAATTCTGGAGAAAGTTTTTTAGATCTTGAAAAAGTCAAAAGCCTATCTATTAAGCTTATACTTTTATCTGCTGAAAATAACGCTCTATCTATAACTTTGCCACTTTCCATTGTATTTGTAGACTTAGAATCCCGTAATACATTAAGAGAACTTACAATTACACTTATCATATTATTTATATCATGAGCTACCGAACCAGTGATTATAGCTAAAGCTTCTAACCGTTCAACTTGCTTATTTACCTCTTCAACTTCAGACTTTATAAAAACAATCTTAAACTTATCATTATTAACACTTTTTATTTTTTCTATTTCAAAAGTAATCGTTGGTAAAACCGAATTTTCACTTTCAATAGGGCAAACAGTAGATATAAGGCCATAATCATCATGTATATCAAGGCGAAAGGAGGTTCTTTTAGATTTTGCATCAATATTAGAAAAATAATTTAAATTTTGCTCGTAAAAAAGTGAAGAAAAATATAATGTTTTGTCATCTCCATCCATTAATATATAAGATAATTTTCTTTCCAGCACTATATTTGAAATAGCATCTCTAAATAAAAACAAATCTTTTTCATTCAATCCGGAAAAAACATTTCCTTTCGAATCAAAAGACCTAACATCCATTGAGTCTGACAAAGACAAAAAAAGTCTTTTATTCGATTTGATAAGGAAGAAACAAATATAAAATAGAATTAAGCAAGAAAAAAAAGAAGAAGTACAAAAAAACAAAAATATTAACCTTGAATTTAAAGTAATACTTTCACCCTGCGAACGATGGAAATCAAACAGTATATCATTTGACAAATCATCAGTTTTTGATTTTATTTTATCTAAACTTTGATTCAAAAGTATGTTTAGTGATATTATTTCCTCCATTGTTGAAAAAACATTAAATGAACCAAGCGATATATTTTTTATCTTTCTTCCTTCCATACCAAAGTCATCAATAGATATTGTGTTTGATATCTTAAAAAATTCTCTATATAGCTCACCTAATTCTAATAAATTTTTAGCTTCTATTGTCGATTCCAACAACTTCCACAAATAAATTCTTTCATGTTTTTCATTAAGATCTATACCATTTAAAACAATCACTCTTAAATTATTTTTTCTTTGAATATAGTCTTCCCTAAT
>NZ_NHTT01000016.1:0-82399 GCF_002806845.1 Marinomonas sp. ef1
ATGTCCGCTGTGGTGACTGTGGTGGTATTAGACAAGTTATAATTACCAGCATCGGTGCCACTTAGGCTCAAACCAGAAACGGTAACCGTTTTATTTGTTCCTGCGTTTTTATCGGCAAATGCACCTGAAGCGGACGCTACCATTAAGTCATCCCCAGACACCATGCCAGTAAAACCTGTCCCTGATGTATCCAGCGTCGCTGTTGTGTTGCCATCGTATGTTTTGTCATCGGCTGTAATGCCTGTAATGGCGGAGATAACCGCTTTGGCTATGTCCGCTGTGGTCACCGCCGTGGTGCTTGCTAAGGAATAGTTAGCGGCATCGTCGCCACTTAGAGTTAAACCGGAAACAGTAACGGTTTTATTTTCTCCTGCGTTTTTATTATCAAATTCTGCTGTTTGTGAAAAACTGACATCATCTCCGCTTATTATTCCTGACAAACTTCCATTTACGGTAACATCGGTATTGCCATCATAGACTTTATTATCTGCAGTATAGGTTGCGGTGATAACTTTCGGATCAATGGTCAGCGATCCATCTACATAGGAGATAATATAACCTTGTTGATTTGAATATAATCCAGATGGCGTTAAGGTATAAGTGCCGGTATTGTTAGCGCCTTGACTGGTTCCAGAATAATTTACAGTTCCTAAAAGATTACTATTTGGCGTAGTAGAGTAGGTTACGCCATTCGCTCCAGAATACGCACTTCCATCATAGGTTTTAGTTGCATCATTAGCTGTAACAGTTAACGTTGTCATAAAATTTCTTAGTAGTGGACGAGTATATCCTTCGTAGAGTATCCAGTCATTGGTGAAGTCAAAGCCTGTGTAAGTATCTTGGATAAAGGCATCAATTGTGCCTGTACTACTATAAACGCCTTTTAGATTTGTAATAGTGCCGCTATCTTGTCCAACACCAATTGTCCGTCCTGTGGTATCAATATCCCAGTAACTATTCGTGATTGTGCCACCACTATTGGCTGCAACCAGCCCCCCCACATAATAACGACCACTATTGACACTGCCTGTTGCATAGCTGTTTGTAATTGAACCCGCAGAGGATCCAGCCAAACCACCAGCATAATCATTAATGGTTGTGACTTGGCCTGTTGCATAGCTATTTATAATTTGGCTACTAGAACTGCCACTACTTCCAACTAAGCCTCCAACATAATTATTGCCATTTACTGTTCCTGTAGCGTAACTATTTTCAATTCCTCTTGCATTATACCCAACTAAACCTCCAATATAGTCGTTACCATCTACACTAGCAAAAGAGTAAGAATCTTTGATGGTAATGTTATTTTCACTTGAACCTATTAGCCCCCCAACACTGTCATTACCCATTATTTTTCCTGTTGTGAAACTATTATTAATAGCACCATAATTCCATCCTACTAAACCACCGATATAATCTTTTCCTGTTATGTCTGCATTTATAAGTCCAATGTTCTTTATGGTTGAGCTAGAATCTAAAAATCCGAATAAGCCGATAAAGTCAGTGTTATCTCTATTGATAAAAAGATCAGAAATGGTATGTCCTACGCCATCAAAATTCCCCCTGAATCTTGTAGACTGGCTCCCAATAGAACTAAAACCACTACTGCTCCACATATCGCCGCTATAAATAATGTCGTTTGCTAAGGTGTATGATGCGGTTAAGTCCATCGCCATCAGTTGGAGTTGATGGTCATTAGAAATAGTAGTTGAGTATTCTGAGCGTAAGAAAGGACGGGTAGAGCCTTCAATCATGTACCAGCCATTTGTAAAATCAAAACCAGCGTAAATTGCTTCAGAAAAGGCATCTATTGTGTTTGTTGAGCTGTAAACACCAGTTATTCCAGATGAAATCCCGTACCCAACAGCATCAGTTTGCCCTGTACCATCTATATCCCAATAGACATTGGAAATTGAACCCTCCATCCTTCCTGCAAACCCACCCACATTATTACCATCGCCGGTTATTTTTCCTGTCGCATAAGAGTTTGAAACGGATCCACCTATTGAGCTAGTTCCAAAGAAACCACCAACGGCAGAATTACCACTAACGTTTCCTGTAGCATAAGCGTTTGATATTGTCCCGTCATTTCTTCCTATGAAACCTCCCGCCACACCATTGGTAGCTGTTGCGTTTGCTGTTGAATATGTGTTTGTAATGTTTCCCCTGTTGTATCCAGCAAGACCTCCGACAACTGAATAACCATTTATACTTCCTGTTGCATAAGAGTTTGAAACTTTGGTTGTGTTAGAGAGGTATCCTGCAAGACTGCCAACATTAGTATGACCCGTAATATCTGCGCCAAGAAGCCCAACATTTCGAATAGTTGAGTTTTCTGCACCTGCAAAGAGTCCTACAAAACCTGTTGTGTCTCTATCAATAAAAAGATTTGAGATGGTATGTCCAAGCCCGTCAAATAAACCAGTGAAGTTGTTCGTTCCATCGCCAAGCGGATCAAAACCTGCGTTGCTGTTCCATGTTGATACGCTTGAAGCGTCAATATTCGCGCCGAGGACATAATTGCCGTTAAGTCCGCCATTTATGCCTTGTAAGTCTGTTCCTGTGCTGGAACCTTCTGAGCCGAGGCCGGTAATAACGGTGTAGGTGATGGCGGCATCATTGCCTTTTTTCGTTTGGAATAGACTTCCTGCCGCGAGGTTAACGGGTGCATTGATAGAATAGTCGCCAGTGGAAGTGGTTTGCGCGTATTGCAGCACTAGACCATCGCTGATTGTTGTACCTGTGCTTGTCAGTTCAGCATTGATGGTGATGTCGTTATCGGCACGTAAGGTGAGGGTGTTGGCACTCCAATCTATGCTGGCATCGACGGTGATGTTGCCTTCATCTGTGCCTGTGCCGTTGGTTTCGCCTGCCCAGTTCACACCGTCTTCTGTTGATACGGTGACATTACCAGATGCTAGTGCGGTTTCAATCGCACTGGCTTTACTGGCATCAATGGTGATGTTCACCGGATCGATTAGCCATTCACCGCCATTGGTGTTGACCTTTAGGTCTTGGTCAATAGTTACTGTCGCTGCAGAGGTTTCAACAAAATTAGCTTCAAGAGAACCAGAAGCAATGACTTCACCATTGCTCATATCGCCCAGCAATAAAATACGTCCGTTCTGGCTGGCGATGGTATTAGCTTGTATCGTCCCCGAGTTGTTTACCACGCCTTTTAGGGCATCGGATGCGCCTTTGGCGGTTAGAATGGCGATACCTCCATCGGTTTGAATTAAGCCTTTGTTTTCAACCAAGCCGGCAAGGGTATTGGCTTTTACCTCGATAGACAGCAAACCATCTCCATCAAAGTCGAGCAGTACATCGGTACCCGCCGCCAATGCCACGTTGGACACAGAATCCGATGAAGTAGTGTTTGTAGAACGGTAGTTAATTGAACCTTCGTTGGTAACAGAAGGCGCAATCAGCGCGACGATACGACCGGAGATATTGCCTTTGTTGCTAATCGAGCCACCGATGCCGGTGAATTGATAATTTCCAGAAAGAAAATTCTCGTTAGTGATGTCCAGTGTCGACGCAATAAAACCGCCTGTTTGTACGCTGCCAGATGCGCCGATGGCCACGCCATTAGGGTTGATCAGAAACACTTGACCATTAGCGTTCAGGTTACCAAGAATTTGGCTAGCGTCTTGACCCACCACACGGTTGAGCGCCACGGATGACACACTGGGCTGATTAAAGGTGACCGAATTGCCGGCACCGATAGAAAAACTCTGCCAGTTGGCGATCATCTTATCGGTAGATTGATTGACCGTCATGGCCGAGCCATTCGAAGAAATAGACGCCGCACCAGACACAACCTGCCCACCAGTGGGTAAATTATCCGCAAACACCGGCATCGACAACAGGCTAGAAGTCGCCACCAGACTAACAAGCTTACGGCGAGCGGTTTTTTTACTGCCTGCACATTTTGCAGATTCGGACACAACCACTAGACAGCCAAGGGTTTTTGAATAAATAACTTTATAGATCTTGTTCATGGTTGTTTCCTCAGAATTTAGCCATGGCAGTTAGCCAAAATTGATGACGGTTTTTGCTGTTGTCTGCATTTCTGTCGGTGCTTGAGGAACGTCCCGGGTTGTCGCCTATTCCTTGTGCATATGTTGCAGATAAATTAAAGAATTTATGGGTCCAAAGTGCCGATACGCCAGCGCTTGTAAGACTATAATCATTACAACCGCAGGCGATGGTGGATGAGACTCCGTTTGGATTTTTGTTTACCCAGACATGTCCTGCATCGAAAAAGGTTGCAAACTGTAATTGACCCCATGATGTTGGTGTAGGAGCGTCATAACGCAACTCAATAGTACTGATCGTTCCCATATCGCCCCTACCTTCGCCTATGGGCCAGCCACGTACGCTATAAGGACCACCTAAAGAAAAATCTTCTGAACTGTCGAGGTTTTTGTTAGCCCATTGTCCACGTACACGACCAAATAATGAGAATGTTGCGGGTAGTTTTTGTAATCTGGTGAGGCTGGCATTTACGCGCTGGAATTGTCCATTGGTTTTTAAACCGGCTTGATCGCTACTCAGTGCAGATTCGACTCCTGAAAGATCTAGATCACCATAACTCCATGCCGCCGACCAATAAGTGATTCCATTTCCCATAAAGCGATCACGTGAATCGCCAGCAAGTTCTATTGTTCCTATCAGCGAGCGTTTATCCTGTAAATGTCCAGAGATACTGTCATCAACTAATGCTTTGGCATTTAGACTGCTATTAAGGTGTAAGTTGAAGTCTCGACTGCGAATAAGACTGTAATCTAATCCTAGGCCTAAAAAGTGAGCATAACCCTCAAGCTCTAGAGTTTTGCCTGTATCATCGATATTGTGATAATCGAGGTATCCGTAATTTGCCCGCGCGATGAAATCACTTACTCCGATAGGTGCACTAAATGAACTGTTGGCGAATGTTTGTCCCTCTGAAGAAATGACCATTAGTTTTGTTAAATCACCATGACCGGATATATCTGTGAATGTCGTGTCAGCTCTCAATTGCTCGCGTCCGGTGCTGTATGAACCAGAATTATCGATGGAGGCCGTTGCTGAAAAGATAGGTGCTTGTTTGAGGTATATAAGAAGGTTGCTGGTATTGGGTTCATCTCCGGGTGCTAGTCGAGCTTTTGCCGTTACTCCTGGGTGATCGTTGATGCGTAAAAGTGCTTCTTCTAATCCAGACTTGGTAACTTGATCTGGTGAAATGTAATTATCCGCTATAGTTTGTAAGCGTTCTTCATTTGCCCGTATTGGTGTAAATCTATCAAAGGCAATGTCGCTTAAACGCCCGTCAACAATCTGGAAAGTGATAGTTCCCTCAGTAATGTCTTGTTGTGGCAGTATTACGCTTGCTAGTAGATGGCCTTGTTGCTGTAGAGTTGACGCTATTGTATCGACGAGGTTTTGGATTCCTACTATGCCAATACGTTTTCCGGTAACACCTTCTGCTATATTTGTGCGAACTTGTTCGGGTAGTAACTCTGTTTTACCGGTAAAGCGTATTTCATTGACAATAATGGTTTTGCCAGTTTCTGTTGTTTCTGCTGTAGATGTTTTTTGCTGTTTCTCTTCCTGCTGTGGTAGGGATTCTAAGCGCTGAATGTCTTGTTGACTCTGTTGTTCGCGTAAAAGAGTGCCTGAGTCTGCCGCCTGTGCTGTATAGGCAGGTATAAATACCAAAATAGTGGCTGTTGCAGCTATTAGTTGACGCGTATATGGATATTTAGAAGACGTGTCTAATTTGATGGCACAGCTGGACTTCTGTACAAATGTAGAAGAAGTATTGTTACATGATTTATTTGCTATTGCTGCTTTAAACATTGCCACTCTGCACTCAATCGGAAAATTCCATCTAAGATACTTAGAGGGGATATGTGTCACTATCCGGTTTCCGCAAAAGTGCAAGTAATATTGATTTTTTGTAAGTTAATAGTGCTGTTGGCTGAGCGTAATAGAGGGTGATTCGTTAAATACTTGTTTGTAGTCAAGAGCAAAACGGCCAAGATGCAAAAAGCCAAAGCGCATAGCGACTTCAGTCACTGTTGTGGTTTGAGGGTCAGAAATAAGTAGGGTCGCACGCACTCGGTTTAAACGACAAAGTCTAAGATAAGCCAGCGGCGGCATATTGACGTAAGAGCGAAAGGCATATTGAAGCGTGCGCTCAGATACGCCTACTGAAGCACAAATATCTGCTATTGTTGGGGTAATATCAGCGGCTAATTTATGCTCAACAAAAGCGCGGACCATACGGCAAGTATGGAAAGCGCGTTGTCGCTCTGTAGGAGAAGGGAGCGAGTCTTCAAGGTTGGTTGAGGTGAGAATTTGCAGAACTTGCTGTAACAAACTATCACTGACAATGCTGTTATCTGCAACAATGCCTTTTGAGCGAAGCGCTTCGGCAGTGTTGAACCATAGATTTAACGCTGTCTTGAACTGACTAAGTTGCTCGGCTTTTAATAAGGCTAATTGTTGTGGTGGATTTTCCCACAAGCTTGGATTGAGTATACGAGCATTATTTAGAAACGTTTCCTGATTTAAGCTTACATAGTTGGTTTGAACGCCAGCTGGTACGAAAATATCGTACTCAGTTTGTTCAGGTAAGAAGAATAAAACGTTGGTTATGTCTGTGCTTAGTTCAGTAAAACGAAAATTTGGATCTCGGGTGCAATATGAGATGGTGCAAAAGTCTGTAGGAGTTGCCCCTACCTTTTGTACGGAAGCTAACTGAGACTCTCTAACAATCTTTTGGCTACCTAGGTCAATTATATCCATCTTTGCTAATTTCGTGCCCGAGCTTAACTGGTAACATTCCATGTTAGCCCAAGGTTGCATGGACGCTTGAATCGTCGCGTCTTCGATTTCGATCGAACGTAGATCCTGCTCGGCGATTAGTGTCGATTTTTTAGTTTGCTTGTCAAACAGTGCTTTTGTTTCTTCAGACACTTTGTATCTTCCTGAGTATTTATTTTTTTTCTTGTGAAAAATAAATTTCTATACAATCCATTTAATTATCACTGAATTTTATAATATTTTATGCATAATATCTAAAGCGATAATTGCGCCAACTCAAATAATATACAAGCTATTGATTTTTATTATTTTTTCTTCTTCTACAAGAAAAAAATTAACGATTCTTCGTTATAAGAACGATTTTTCGTTGTTTTTATAACGAAAAATCGTTTTTGGGTTTAAATGGTTTTGATTTCGAATCGATACAAACTGAGATGCTTCCTTTAATAAGCCAGACTCTCAGTAAGCAATCTGCTTTGCCTTTAGCAAGGATACTGGCATTTAAATCTTCTTTATTCTGAATTCTTGATATGACCTGACTATAAATGTCGCTCCATACTTGAATGTGCCTTTGTGCTAAGTGTTAGATGGCATGATCAAGAGGAGGAACATTCACCACATCGGGTTTTGGTCGACATACGTCAGAGAGAGTCCGAGCGTCTCTTGATTTTCTACTTAAGCGTTTTGATGAAGAATCACAGTGTTTATTGCCTATTTAATCGTGGTGGTGCTCATGGCGAACATCGTCTGTATTGGATTCGAGTGCTTCGAGTATGGTGCAATGCTCGGCACTTTCTTCTCCGCCGCAGCAAGCATCAGATAAGCGCTTGAGTGAGGTCTGAAAGCGAGTAAGTTCCGCAAGTTTTCTTTCGACGTCAGAGAGCTTTGTATCGACAAGGACTTTTACATCGGCACAGGCGTTGTCGGCTTTGTTTACTTCAATAGAGAGCAGCTCGCGAATTTCAGCTAAGGTGAATCCGACCCCTTTTGCGCGTAGGATAAATTGTAGAATCTCTTTGTCTTTTTCCGTGTAAATACGGTAGCCAGATTCAGACCGACTCGAAGGGCTGAGTAGGGCGTTTTTTTCATAAAATCGTAATGTGTCATTGTTTATGTCACATGCTTTAGCGAGTTCTCCAATGCGATACATATATTGCTCCTATTTATTACCTCCTAGTATAAACCTTAGACTTAGATCCTAGGTCAAGATTTCTTATTGATCATTTTTTATTTTTCTTTCACCTAAGATGCTTTATATTGCTGGCGCAGTTTTTTATGCATTTGATTTTATTGTGTTGTTATTAGTAGTTGTAAATAGTGGAAGGTAGGTTTTAATGGATGTACTACATAGTGTCATTCTCGGATTGGTAGAGGGAGCGACAGAGTTTTTACCTATCTCTTCAACAGGGCATCTGATTGTTGTCAGTCAATGGTTGGGAATGGAGCAGACGGAAGGCAATAAAGCGTTTGAAGTGATTATTCAGCTGGCTGCGATTTTAGCGGTTGTAGCAAATTATAAAGAGCGTTTTACATTTAAGCATTTCCGTTTGTGGTGCCAAGTATTTGTAGCTTTTTTACCTGTCGCTATGGTCGGTTTTTTGTTTCGTCACCAGATAAAAGCCATGTTTTCGGTTTCTGTAGTGGCGACAATGTTTATTGTTGGTGGTGTGATTTTCCTGATGGCAGAGAGATGGATCAAATATAAATCACCTAGTGTCGATAACTTGGATAACCTAAATTTCAAGCAAGCTCTGTGGATTGGTATTGCACAAGTATTTGCGCTTATTCCTGGTACTAGCCGCGCAGGTTCAACCATTGTTGGCGCTTTGTTCGTAGGCTTAAGCCGAAAAGCCAGTGCTGAGTTTTCTTTCTTATTAGCGTTGCCGGTGATGATGGCAGCTTCTGGTTATGATTTGCTCTCAAATTACAAAGAATTCGCCGGCGAGCAATTGATGCCTTTGGTGATCGGCTTTGTGGTGGCTTTTCTAAGTGCTTTTGTTGTTATGAAGTTGTTTATGGCGTTTTTGGAAAAATTCACCTTTGTGGCTTTTGGTTGGTATCGTATTTTGTTTGGTGGGCTTTTGTTGTTTCTCGCTTAGTTAAGACCTTTTTAAGGAGTGAAATCTTGCAAAGGTCTCTTAATCTATATTAGAGCGCATATTGAAACATGATTTACATTGAATAGTGGTTTACACATAGAAAGGGATGTTTTGTAATGTCTCTTTCTGTCTGCCATTTATCATGTATTTAATAGGGAATGTTTGTCATGCGTCGTTGTTTTCCTTTCGCCATTTTGGCTTCTTTATTAGCGGCTGGTTGTGCTTCTTCTGATAACACGCCAGCAAATCGCTCTTTGGATTCCTTTAGAGGCACATCTGCCTGTTATGACAGAGAGACAGAGCCTTACACCTCTGTTGTAGATACACACTTGCATTATCGACCTTTTGATGGCCGAGCGATTCCTTTTAATGAGGTAAATGAATACTTGTCTCGCACCACGGTGCGTTTTGCTAATGTTTACGGCATTGGGCAAATGTTGCCAGCTAATTCTTCCTGTTCTAATTACCTGAAATGCCCAGGAACACCAGTTTCTCCGACGACTCGTAATGATTTCGTTAATGCTGCAAACATGCTGGAATACAAACCTGACGACCTTCATCTTACTTTATCGATGACCTTCACTGATTTATCTAATCCAGAGCCGACTATTGAGCTAATGAAGCTTTATGAAAAGGAATACCCTGGTATGTTCCATTGGATGGGGGAAGTTAATTTGGTGAAACAAGCCCAATTTAATAATCGTCATAAGCCAGCAACGCCGAAAGATATTACTAAGTGGGCTGGTTTTATGGCGGAGTTAAGAGCCAGAGATTACCCAATTACGATTCATTCAGATATCGGAAACGATGCATCACCTACCTTGTATTTGCCTTTAATGGAGCAAGCATTAGCACTTTACCCTGAGAATAAAATAGTCTGGGCGCACATGGGCTTGTCTTATGAGCAAAAATCTATGAAGGCATCTGAGCATATTACTATCTTGTCTCGTTTGTTAGATCAGTATCCCAATTTAATGCTGGATATTTCATGGCGAATTTTGGAGGACTATTACTTTAGTAAATCTGCTTATCGTCCTCAATATGTTGCTTTCATAAATCAATATTCGGATCGAATTTTGCCAGGATCTGACTTTGTTGCCTTTCGAGATAATAGCTTTAAGGTATATCAGCAGGAGCTGGAAGTAACGAGTCGAATACATCAATATCTAGATGACAACGCTTTTCGTAATATTGCCTTGGGGGAAAATTACTTTAAATTATTAGATCTCGATTATCAGGCACCACAGATATGTAGCAAGTAGTGATATTTGATATGTTCTTGCAGTTTGCATAGTTTATTCGCTGTCTTTCATTGTTAAATCGATCCACTTGTTCCATGCTTTTAAAAGTGCATTTAGGAGGATTTGAGTATGGGGAAGTATATTTCGACTGTGTCTAATCGAGGGCAGTCATTAGGTGAGGAAGTGGCAAATAGCATCAGTCATGGCTTGGGGCTGGTGGCTGCTATTGTCGGTACCCCATTCCTTATTCTGAGTGCAATCGACTACGCTGATGTGAGTTTTGTTGTTGGGGTAAGTATTTTCTCCGGCACTATGATTTTGCTGTATTTGGCATCTACGCTTTATCATGCGATGCCAAGAGGCAAAGCCAAATACGTTTTTCGGGTGATTGACCATTCTGCTGTGTACTTATTGATCGCTGGGACTTATACACCTTTTATGTTGGGGGTTTTGGAAGGCGCATGGGGATGGTCCTTGCTTGCAGCTGTTTGGACGTTAGCACTTATTGGTGTTGGTCTTAAGGCATTTGGTAAAGCTTCCCATCCAGCTATATCCACTACACTTTATGTGGTGTTGGGTTGGCTTATTCTTATCGTAATTAAACCGCTTGTTTCCTTGATGGAGCCTAATGGTTTGCTGCTGTTGGTGTTGGGAGGTGTTCTTTACACGCTTGGAGTGGTATTTTTTGTTATTGATTCGCGTCTGCGCTATGGGCATTTTGTTTGGCATTTATTTGTTGTAGGTGGGACGGTTTGTCACTATTTTGCAATTTTTTATTATGGAGCTTAGTAATAGAAAGTTGAGTTACTGCTCTTTTGATTTTCTTAAATATTCATTGGCCTAGTTTTGTTTGCCATCTATGCAGTGTTTTTAACTGCTCTAATAACAAGGATTTGTTGTCTGGTGTCAGCTCGCTGAATAGTTTTAGAGCCACTTGTGTATCGTGGTTGAGCAGCAATTGGTTAATGTTCTCTTCTTTTTTTTCGTCATTCCCTTCTTGTTCTAAAAAATCCGAAATATTAGTTATTGGCTGTTCGCTGGCTGCATAGAGCACAGATGGCTTGGTATTGAGTGCTTTAGCTAGTTTTTGAAGTACTTTTTGGGACGGTTGCCTTAAGCCTTTTTCAATGCGTGAAACATTACTGGTAGCCATATCAGCCTCCAGTGCAATTTGTTCTTGTGTCATCTTACGTTGAATACGCAAAATTTTAATAACGTGGCCAATGTTCATGGCAAGATTATCTGTTTAATTTTGCCTATGTGGCAAAACCTGTGAGGCAATTCACTTGACACTATTTGCCATATAGGCAATATTGACGAACCTTTGTGTCTAAAAGACAAATAATTGATGGTGATCTGTGTTAATCGAAGCATGCAGTAGAAGGATTTTTTTGTGAAAACGGATAGTTTGAATACTGAGCGTGATTGGCAGGAGTTACAAGAAACGAATAGTCGCTTTATTGTGTTAGACAGTAATGATCTGATTGTTTCGTGTAATGACAAGGTAAAGCATGCTCGATTAGACTTACACAGAGAGGATATTCTTCCGTCAGATTGCTTCTGGCTAGACGCCGATCAACGTACATTTTGCTTTAGTGAATTCAAAGAAATTGCTGGAAAAGAAATCAAGCTTCTATTTATGCCTAGTGGCTCCGAAGCTCGTAGAGTGAAAGTGCTGGTAGAAGCGTTTCAGTTATTCAATCAACAATATTACAGCCTCCTTATTCAGGACGAACATGTAGAGTTTGATCAGGGCAAAACACATCCATTTTATGGCATGGCTCAGGCGTTAAGTGCGGATTTGAAAAATAGTCTGTTAGAGCTGCACTATCAACCTCAGATAAATATTGTTGATAACAGTCTTTATGGAGTGGAAGTCTTAGCTAGATGGACTAGCGATGAATTTGGAAGTGTTACACCTGATCGCTTCGTTGCTCTTGCTGAAGAATTTGGGCTAATTGCTGAATTAGATTTATGGGTATTACGTCAATCATGTCTACAATTAGCTTCATGGCGAGATAGAGGAATTCATATTCCTATGATTGCTGTTAATTTCTCCCCTCTCAGTTTTAATTATCCTAGCCTAAAAAATGAGATTCAAGCCCTTCTTGATCAAACTGGTCTTTTAGCTTCTAGTTTAGTTATTGAAGTCACTGAAAGTGAGAAGATTAAGACATCAGATCTTTTCATTGATGCAATTAATGACCTTCATTCAATCGGCATAATTATTTCCTTAGATGATTTTGGTACAGGATATTCTAATTTAAAAAGACTTCTGAAATTTCCTGTATCTCAATTGAAGTTAGATAGAACTTTTGTAAACAACTTACCTAATAAGCTTTCTAAAGACCTCAGTGAAGTAGTGCTTTCTATTTGTAAGAAAATAGGTGCTGTAGCGATTGCAGAAGGTGTTGAGACTCAGCAGCAGCTGTCTTGTCTAAAAAATATGGGTTACGAGGTTGTTCAAGGTTATATATTTTCTCCCCCTTTATCTAAATTTGAATTAGAACATTGGCTTTATACTATGGAATAAATTAGAAAATCACCGATTGAAAAAACATTTAAAATTAATTTAATATTTACAAAAGTATACATTATTTATTTGATGGGTTTTCTATTTGATTTATTTTATTATGTATTTACAAATCTACACATTTTTATTTTTTTCTTCTTGATATTTTTAATTTGAATAAAATAATTTTTTAATCTTTTAGCACTTAATGTTCATTAGTTATTTCTAATGTGTTGTGCTTTTAAAACGGAAATTTTAAGAGGAGTGAAAATGTTACGGAATATAAATATTAGGTCAAGATTATTAATGGCCTTCACGATAATTATATTTTTATTGGTTTGCCTGGGTGGCGTTACTATGTCAGCTATGAAAGACATTCGAGCTAATTCTGAGATGATTGAAACGAATATATTGCCTGCTATTACAAGCCTAGGTGATGTGAATAGTAATTTGATGCGAGTGAGGATTTTTACTTTAAGACTGCTGAATGAGACTAATGAAGAAGATAAAAAGAGTACCTTAGCTGCGCTTGAAAATATTAAAAAAGAAGTTGCTAAATATCGATCAGAATATGAAGCGACTATTTATTTAGATAGTGAGCGTGGCTTGTTTGAAGAGTTTAAAAAAGCAGAATTAAATTATTATAAATTGCAAGAAGATCTCTCTTCGTTATCTATACAAGGTAATAAAGAAGCGGCTTCAGCTTTGGTATCTGATATGAATAGTGCAGCTGATAATATGGTGCGTCTACTGAGGGCACTTGTAAAAGCTAACCAAGAAGGTGCTGACGAGGCCAGTGCGGACTCGTCAAAAGAATATAATGAAAGTTTCACGTTAATCATCTTTATAATTGTTATTGCGGCGGCAATAGCGTCGATTATTGCAGTTGTTCTCTCCAAAAGTATCAATAATCCATTGCAAAATGCAGTTATCTCAGCAGAAGCCATTGCCAAGGGGGATTTGACTCAACCAATTACAGCACAAGGAAATGATGAATTAACGCGTTTAACCAATGCGTTAAAAGTGATGCAGGGGAATTTGCGAGAGGCCATTGTCCACATTGGCGATTCATCGAGTCAGCTTGCCTCAGCGGCAGAAGAATTAAGCTCTGTGACAGAAAGCTCGTCGAATGGATTAATGTTACAAAATGAAGAAATCCAACAAGCTGCAGCAGCTATTACTCAGATGAGCACTGCGGTAGATGAGGTGGCTCGAACTGCACAGCAAACTTCTGAAGCATCTGCTGAGTCAGCCAAATTGGCGGCTGAAGGTAAAGCACGTGTTGGTGATACAACGGCCGTTATTCTTGATATGAATAAAGAAATGACGACCAGTACCCGAGTAATTAACCAATTGGCTGAACAGGTCGCGTCGATTGGTCAGATCCTTGATGTGATTCGTGCGGTTGCAGAGCAGACAAACTTGTTAGCTCTAAACGCAGCAATCGAAGCAGCGCGTGCCGGTGAAGCAGGCCGAGGTTTTGCGGTAGTGGCGGATGAAGTAAGAAGTCTTGCTCATCGAACTCAAGAATCTACTGGTGAAATTGAAACCATGGTTCGTCAAGTTCAGCTTTCAGCAAATGAAGCCGTGTCTTCAATGGAAAGCACGAGCCAAAAAACCAATCAAGCTCAAACGGTTGCGGCTGAAGCAGCGAAGGCGTTGGAGCAGATTACTGCACGTATTATTGCGATTAGTGATAGTAACCATGTTATTGCGAGCGCGGCTGAAGAGCAGTCTAATGTTGCAAAAGAAATTGATGGCAACATCACGACCATTAGTGATTTGGCTGCGCAAACAGTGGTTGGTGCAAACCAAACTAGTGCAAGTACAGCAGAATTAACTCGATTAGCCATTGAGTTAAATGAATTGGTGGTTAAATTTAAGGTATAAATTTTAACTGTTAGTTTTTTAGGTTTAATTTAAAATATATTTTTGATCTAGTTTGGTAAGTTTATATTCCATTAATAACTTCCAAACTAGATTAAATACATGTTTTTTGTGATAAAGTAATAAGGTTTTTTTGCTTTAAAAAGGATGGTGAAATGTTAAGGAAAATCAATATCAGGTCACGTTTAATGATGGCCTTTACTATAATTATATTTTTACTGGTTTGTCTAGGTGGCGTTACTATGTCAGCTATGAAAGACATTCGAGCTAATTCTGAGATGATTGAAACGAATATATTGCCTGCTATTACAAGCCTAGGTGATATGAATAGTAATTTAATGCGAGTGAGGATTTTTACTTTAAGATTACTGAATGAGACTAATGAAGGTGATAAGAAAGCAACCTTAGTCGAACTTGAAAATATAAAAAAAGAAGTAGGAAAATACCGATCAGAATACGAATCAACTATTAACTTAGATAGCGAACTGCATTTATTTGAAGAGTTTAAAAAAGCAGAAGAAAGTTATTATAAACTACAAGGCGATGTCTCTTCGTTATCTATACAAGGTAATAAAGAAGCGGCTTCAGCTTTAGTATCTGATATGAATAGTGCGGCTGATAATATGGTGCGTCTACTGAGGGCACTTGTAAAAGCTAACCAAGAAGGTGCGGATGAGGCCAATTCAGATTCGGTAAGAGAATATGATGCAAGCTTCACACTAATTATCGTTATTATTGGAGCTGCCGCCGTAATAGCATCGACCATTGCGGTTGTCCTTTCTAAAAGTATCAATACTCCATTACAAGATGCTGTTATCTCAGCAGAAACCATTGCCAAGGGGGATTTGACTCAACCAATTACAGCACAAGGAAACGATGAATTAACGCGTTTGACTAATGCTTTAAAAGCAATGCAGGGTAATCTACGAGAAGCGATTATCCACATTGGCGATTCTTCGAGTCAGTTAGCATCAGCTGCAGAAGAACTAAATACTGTTACGGAAAGTTCGTCGAATGGATTGATGTTACAAAATGAAGAAATCCAACAAGCTGCAGCAGCTATTACTCAGATGAGCACCGCGGTAGACGAGGTGGCTCGAACTGCACAGCAAACTTCTGAAGCATCAGCGGATTCCGCTAAATTGGCGGCTGAAGGTAAAGCACGTGTTGGTGATACAACGGCCGTTATTCTTGATATGAATAAAGAAATGACGACCAGTACCCGAGTAATTAACCAATTGGCTGAACAAGTCGCGTCGATTGGTCAGATCCTTGATGTGATTCGTGCGGTTGCAGAACAGACAAACTTGTTAGCTCTAAACGCAGCAATCGAAGCTGCGCGTGCCGGTGAAGCGGGCCGAGGTTTTGCGGTAGTGGCCGATGAAGTAAGAAGTCTTGCTCATCGAACTCAAGAATCTACTGGTGAAATTGAAACCATGGTTCGTCAGGTTCAGCTTTCAGCGAATGAAGCTGTGTCTTCAATGGAAAGCACGAGCCAAAAAACCAATCAAGCTCAAACGGTTGCGGCTGAAGCCGCGAAGGCGTTGGAACAAATTACCGCCCGTATTATTGCGATTAGTGATAGTAACCATATAATTGCGAGTGCAGCAGAGGAACAGTCCAATGTCGCGAAAGAAATTGATGGCAACATCACGACCATTAGTGATTTGGCTGCGCAAACGGTGGTTGGTGCAAACCAAACCAGTGCAAGCACAGCGGAATTAACTCGATTAGCCATTGAGCTAAATGAATTGGTGGTTAAATTTAAGGTATAAATTTTAACTGTTGGTTTTTTACGCTTCTTATCGATCTAGTTTGGTTGGTTTGTTTTTCATCAATATCTTCCAAACTAGATCACGTGTATATTGCTCCCTTCTGTGTTGGCTTGGTTCGCGAAATCGGGCACAATTTTCTCTTCTTGGTAATCCGTCGTTATTTATGAATATCGCTCTCAAAAATATTGCTGAATCAGATGTTACTTGCTCTAACTGCCAAGCTTGCTGCTGTCGTATGGAAGTGATGATTATTAGTGATACTGGTGTGCCAGACAAACATGTATCGGTAGATGAGTGGGGAGGAGAAACCATGCTTAAATTAGATGATGGTTGGTGTTCGGCTGTCGATAGAGATACTTTTTTATGTACAATTTATGAAAATCGTCCATGGATTTGTCGTGAATTCGAAATGGGCTCTGACGAGTGTCGAGAAGAGTTTAATGTTATCAGGTAGTAACTGAACTGATAGCGACTACCTGATGCGATTAAATGATCAAAGTTTATACAAAGCGCAAAGCTTATTGCCGGATGGATCACGTAAATAAGCTAAATACAGCTTAATACTGCCCATTTCACGAATGCCTGGTAGATCTTCACAAGTGGTTCCACCGTTTGCTATGCCCGCTGCATGCCATGCATTGACAACTTCTTCAGATTTTGCTGAAAATCCTATTGTGCTGCCATTTCCGTGACACGCTGCTTCGCCGTTAATAGGTTTTGTAATGGCAAACGAACCTGTATCTGTGCGATAAAAACATCTTCCTTTTGGATCGACAAAGCCTTCGCTGTAGCCAAGCGTTTTAAAAGTAGCATCGTAAAATGTTTTTGAAGCTTGTATGTCATTAGCGCCTAGCATAACGTGACTGAACATGGTGTCTTATCCTTACCTTATGATTATTATTTAGTAATGCTTTATCTCATATAGACGTGATTTGTTCAAATATTGAAGAGAGGGCTTTTTGATGCACGCAACGCAAATAGGGTTTAATCCAGAATATACAGAAGAATCCCCAAGTCTTGATGAGATCAATAGCCTAAAAGGCATGGCTATTTTAGAGTTTGGTGCGCCTTGGTGTGGCCATTGTCAGGCTTCACATGACTCTGTCGAAGAAGTAATGAAGGGAAATCTAGAGCTAACTCATATTAAGGTGTTTGACGGTAAAGGAAAGCGGCTAGGTCGCCAATTCGGCGTAAAGCTTTGGCCTACATTAATTTTGCTTCGAGATGGGCAAGAAGTTGCTCGCATTGTGCGTTTTACATCGGTTGATGAAATTCACGAGTTGCTGGGCTCAAATGTTTAAGCTGTAAGTAGATCGGATTGTTTAGACTGTTATGTCGATGAGGCGGCCAATGGTCTTATCGGAAGTATCTAGAACTTTGGCATTCGCTTGCGCTTCTAATGCACTGCTTTTTGCTTCTATCAAGCCATCTTGAATAGGAGAGCCGTAAAGTCCAGAGTTTTGGGCGGAAGTGGGCTGGCTCAATGTTTGAGTCGACGCATCGGCTACTTTTTGGCTTGCTTGATCTAGCTTGTATTGGCTACGCTGTAGACCTTGTTGGCCATAAATAAATGACGAGTTATTGATTTGCATTGTCGAGCCTTTAGTTCAAATTATCAGTTGAGTCTAGCACAATAGGGCGATTGTTTTTTAAACAAGGATTGTTTTTTTATGTTTCAAATTGAAAGCTGTATGAGCAGGAATGTGTATGAAGGGTAGTTTTAAAAAGGCGGTTGTTGCTAGTACGCTTATTCTTTTCTTGTCGCCTGCTATGGCTATTAATGAACTTGATTCGACGAATAAAGTGCTTTTCTATAAAACAATAGATGATAACTCTACTAAACTTTCCGCTTCTTCAGCTTCGACTCATGCAGAAAAAATAGATACTTTGAGTCGTATTTTACTTGGTTCTGAGTATGTAGGTGGTAGTGTTGGGGAAGGAGAACAAGGGAAATATGATAAAGACCCTCTTACTCGTTTTGATGTATTTGATTGTACTACCTATGTTGAAACGGTATTGGCTGGTGCTATGTCATCCACTTCTGAAGCATTTAAAACAAACTTGATGCGTTTGCGTTATAAAGATGCAAAAGTTTCCTTTGTGACGCGAAATCATTTCCCTAGCTTAGATTGGTTTCATAATAATCAAGCTATGTTGCAAGATATAACGCCAGATGTTGCTAATGGTGGCGCTCGAGTTGCAAAGACGATTGTCGATAAAGCCGCCTGGTATCAACGTATTAGCAGTGATGTGATTCATTGTGATGCAGAATCTTCCCGCGATTGTCGAGAGTTATTGGCTCAGTTGCATGCAGAAGGAAAGGCTTTTGTCCCAGAACCGGCTTATTTGCCTTATGTTCCTTTAACTGAATTGTTTCTTGGCAGTGATCGGCACGTTAACCAAGAGGTATTAGATCGTATTCCTTCCGGCAGCGTGATCAGTATGGTTCGCCCTGATTGGTCATTAAGACAATATATTGGTACGAATATGAACGTCTCACACCAAGGGCTTGCTATTCGCAAAAATGGCACACTGTTTCTTCGGCATGCCAGCTTAACCCATAAAAAAGTAGTGGACGAAAACTTCGCCGAATATTTTTCGCAGTATTCTGCTAGCTCTTCTTTGAAAGGATTTAATGTTCAAATTTTAAGGTAGCGAAGCCTGATTGGCTCTATTTTTTTCGATTTTGTTTTTTAAAATTGGTACTAAAGTGTTGCAAATGTACTTCTAAGGCATCGCAAGAGATCGTGATCTCTCTGACAGATAGATACAGAGAATACATCAGGCAAATAAGGCTAGCACCAAAAATGTAACTGCCTATTTGTTGGTACTCAAGATAGATCGCCATCATGGATAATACACAAAGGAAAAAGCTGATAACACCGGCTTCCTGCATGCGTCTTATCAAATAAATTCGCTTACGTAAGTTGGTTATTTGCTCTGTAATGTTTGCGTCTTCTAGCTTTGGGTCAAAGTTACGAATAATCGAGGCCAGTGTCACAAAGCGGTTGGTGTAAGCCAATAGCAACAGTGAAACCGCAGGAAACAACATGGCTGGTGTAGTGAGTGTGATAATCATGGTCAACCTTGTGAATTAATAGATGTTTTTAATACTGTTTAATTGCTTTATTCTACGTCTTCCTAAAGGTATTTAGTATTGCATTTTACCCTTCTGAAAGTATAAAAAATAAGCGTTGTATCGACTCAACTTCCTTCTATAATGCGCTTATATTTATATATTTTGCCCTAGGAATAGAATATTCCTGCCCGCGTTTGAGTTAGCATTTTCGTAAAAAGAGAGAAAGAAATGAGTGATATGTTTAGTATTGGCTTATTGATTATTGCCAGTGCATTGTTTGCTATGTCTGAAATAGGCATGGCGGCAGCTAGGAAAATTAAATTGCGCGTCCTCGCTGACGAGGGCGATGTTAAAGCGCAAGCTGTTCTTACCTTGCAGCAAAAGCCGGGTGCTTTTTTTGCTATGATTCAAATCGTACTGAATGCGATTGCTATTTTGGGCGGTATTGTGGGTGAGCAAGCGCTTACACCATATATAAAGCAAGTGGTAAACTTGCTTTATTCTGGACCCTTATTGGATCAAGTTAGCTTTGTCTTTTCTTTTCTTTGTTTAACGTCACTGTTTATCTTATTTGCCGATCTGTTACCTAAGCGTTTGGCGATGATTATGCCTGAAGCCGTAGCAATTCGAATGGTTACGCCTATGCTTTGGGTGACTTTCTTATTAACCCCCGTGGTTTTTTTGTTTAATGGTTTTACCAATTTAATTCTACGTTTGTTTAATGTGCCTATTGAGCGCCAAGAAGTTGTTACCACAGAAGACATTGTCGCCATGATGGACGCTGGTGCTGAAGATGGTAGTTTGCAGAGTCAAGAGTATCAGCTTATTGGTAATGTGTTTGAATTAGAAACTCGAAACATTTCTAGTACCATGACGCCTCGTGATCAAATTATCTATTTTGATATTGATGACAGTAGTGAAGAAATCAGCCAGAAGATTATCGATCATCCACATAACGATTTTCTAGTCTGTAATGGTAGCTTAGATAAAATCGAAGGCATTATTGAATCGAAAGAAATATTACGTTTGGTACTAAAAGGTGAGCCGGCGCAAATTAAACCGGAAAAAGTTGATAAAGAAGTATTTTATCTGCCGGAAACTTTGACGCTTTCCGAGGCTCTCAACGCATTCAGAGTGGCGCCACAAGCCTTTGCTGTCATTGTAAATGAATACGCAACTATTGTTGGTATCGTGACAGTGAAAGATTTATTGGGTGGCTTTATGGGCGGTTTATTAACACCGCATGATGAAGAGCAAATTGTACAGCGTGATCCGAATTCTTGGTTGATTGAAGGGTTAACGCCGATTAATGACGTGATGCGCAGTTTGAGTATAGAAGAATTTCCTGACCGAACTCAGTATGAAACACTTGGTGGCTTTATTACGTACAGCTTAAAACGCTTGCCTAAGCGTACAGATTTTTTTGTCTATGAAGGCTACAAGTTTGAAGTACTGGATTTGGAAGGCGTGAGAGTCGAGCAGCTATTAGTAACGCGGATGAAAAAATCATGACACTTTTTCTATCATTGTCTTGCTAGAGTACCAATCTCCTTAAAGCATTCATATAGTGTTATTTTTAGGCGTATTAGAGTGTTTTTGGCTTCATATAAGAACCATACGTCAAGAAACTAAAGGATAGTTCGAGTAATAGGGAAATAGACTTTCTTTAGGGGTTGCTGACGTACCCTTTAGTTTTTCAATGCTAGCATGATATTTCCAAAATCATGAAAGATAAGGAAGCTTAGATGTCTCGTTTTATTAAAAAACTATTGAACATACAGTTATTTAACCGCCATGCTGAAGTACTAGCTGATATTGAGGCCGGAAGTAATTTAGACATGGATGAATGGAGGGGCTGGGATGCTTGGGTAGATGTTAAAAAATAGTCTATATTTTTTGTATATTATTTAAACTCGATATAAATCCTGAATAGATAAATCGGAGCTACTATGAGTCGATTTTAAAAGGGTAGGAAGCGCATGAAATAGTGCTTTTCTACCCTTTTTTATTTCTATTTTTTGTTCTTTTGCTAATTGTTCTATATGTCTACTGAGTTGCTAATAATACCTTAATCTACCTTAGGTTTTCTTTGCATATTTTCTAAAGACTACTATGTAAACACCTCACTCTTTAAAGATCGGCTATAAAAAAAGGAAAGAAGGGACGTTTTTTCTAGTGTATTTGACCATTATAAATTAACCACGTAGTGTAAATAGTGAAGTGTAGCTGGCGCTTTCTTGTTTGATCACTTGTGTTTGTTGACTCTTTTTTAATAAAGAGATTCTAAAAAAACAAGAAAACACCTTACCTTCACGAGCATTTTAAAGTTAGTTTTATTTCTGAAAGGAGAATTAAGAATGGCTACCGGAACGAAAAGTACAGCTCAATCTAAAGCTCATGAAAAAGTAGATAGCGTTGCTGAAGCGGCTCATAAAGGAGTAGATGGTGCTGCTGAAATGAAAGAGCATAGTCAAGAACGCATCGAAGAAGTGGCTCACCAAATCAGTGAGCAAGCACATAAAATCGCCGATACTGCGAAAAACCAATCTGAAAAAATATCTTCAGCAGTTGGTGAGTATGCTAAAGAGCATCCTGTTAAAACCATTGGTATTGCGTTCTTAGCAGGTGCGCTAGCTGCTAGTTTCTTATGTAAACGTAAATAAGCATGGAAACCGTATAGATGGAAACACCACAGCACTCTGATTCATCGCAAAAAAAATCTGACTTGGATGATGTGATTGATACTCATAAAAGTTGGCTAAAGAGTGTATTGGGGCTTGGAGCATTAGAAGCGAAGTTATGGGTGACGTCCAGTGCCCAGCTCCTTGCCTTAATGTGTGGTGTGATCTTCCTATTGCTTACTACCTGGTTATTAATTATCGCCAGCAGTGCCGCGATTGCATGGAGCTACGGATTTTCTCTTGCTGGCATTTTGTTAACCGCTACCTTAGTGACCTTCTTAAGCTCCATCGTCTTGCTTTATTTTGTGAAACGAACATTGAAAAGCATGGATTTTACCCGTACTTTGGATGCCATTATTCCAACGGATGAGGATTAGGATATGTTTGGTCTTAAACAAATGCACCAAAAGCGAGAGCGCCTTTATTTGCGTACTCAGGTTTTGGAAAAACGTGCCAAATTGTCACGTGATAACGCTGTTGATAATATTCTAGACAAAGCGACTAGCCCGACAGGGTTGATTGCTAGCTTTGTTTTAGGTGCAAGTACACAACTTGATATCACAAGGAAGGTTAGAAAAAACTTGCTTAATGGTGCTAGTCGAGATGTCTTAAGCTTTTTAATGACGCAAGTATCTGTTTATATGGCAAACAGCACTGCACAAGCAAGCACCTCATCTGAGAGTATGACTTCTGAAAGTGAAGATAGAACACCTTCTAGCGAAGAAGACACGTCCTCCTCAGCAACACCTTTTGTTGCATCGAAAGATAGCTGTATTTAAAAGATAGTATTAAGAATCATGCACTGTGATTGAGCGCTGTGAGTTTGTTCTATAAATAATCTTTGCTAATACACCGACTTGTTCAAAAAAACGACACTTAACCCTCGACTTTAGTGCCTTAAGTCTCTATATTCGCCCATCTTTGTGTTTGTCTTTTGACCCTGATTTTGTGGTCTGTATAAACGTTTTTCATTTCTCTTTGTTTAGGGCTTTTTCCTTTGATCTCCACGGCTAATATCACCATGCAATTTGGCGCAACGCCATTGTTTGAAAACATCTCCGCAAAATTCGGTAACGGCAATCGCTATGGCTTAATTGGTGCGAACGGGTGTGGCAAGTCTACCTTCATGAAAATCCTTAGTGGGGCGCTGACGCCAACATCTGGAAACGTATCTATTACTCCAGGTGAAAAAGTCGGTACCTTGAGTCAGGACCAGTTTGCTTTTGAAGAATATACTGTTGTTGACGCCGTTATTATGGGGGATGTGGCGCTTTGGAAAGTCAAACAAGAGCGTGACGCCATTTACTCTAAGCCAGAAATGAGTGAAGAAGATGGCATGCGCGCGGGTGAGCTAGAAGCGGAATTCGCCGAGATGGATGGTTACAGTGCGGAAAGTCGCGCAGGCGATATTCTGTTGGAAGCGGGCATCGAAGAAGAGTTTCATTTTGGTTTGATGAGCCAAGTTGCACCGGGTTGGAAACTTCGTGTTTTATTAGCGCAAGCTTTGTTTGCTAATCCTGATATTTTGCTACTCGACGAACCAACCAACAACTTGGATATCCATACCATTAACTGGTTGGCTGGTGTATTGAATCAACGTAAATGCACCATGATTATCATTTCCCATGACCGTCATTTTTTGAACTCTGTATGTACTCACATGGCAGACATCGATTTTGGTGAATTGCGTATTTACCCTGGTAACTACGAATACTTCATGGAAGCCTCGTCTTTGATTCGCGAACAGTTATTAACTGAAAATGCGAAGAAAAGTGCGGAAATGGATGATCTTCAAGCGTTCGTGAATCGCTTTTCTGCTAATGCATCTAAAGCAAAACAAGCCAGTTCTCGCGCTAAGAAATTAGAAAAAATTGAATTGTCAGAAGTTAAACAGTCAAGCCGAATGACACCATCTTTGTCTTTCAAACAGGACAAGAAACTTCATCGTCATGCTTTGATTTTAGAAGATATTGGCCACGGGTATGACGAGTTACTTTTTTCTGGCGGCAGTATTATTTTAGAAGCGGGTTCAAGACTGGCTATTATCGGTGAAAACGGCGCAGGTAAAACTACTTTCTTACGTTGTTTGATGAAAGAACTAGATGTAAAACATGGCGAGATCAAATGGGCTGAAAACGCCGAGATAGGTTACTGCCCACAAGATAGCACTGATGATTTCGACTGTGATTTAACCTTGTTTGATTGGATGTCCAAATGGCGAACTGTTAAACATGACGACCTAAAAGTACGAGCGATGCTTGGGCGTTTGTTGTTCACTGCAGACGATTTCAACAAAAAAGTACGAGTGTGTTCAGGTGGTGAGAAAAACCGCTTATTGTTTGGTAAGTTGATGATGATGGACTTAAACGTCTTAGTTATGGATGAGCCAACAAACCACATGGACATGGAAGCGATCGAAGCCTTAAACAATGCCTTGTTAGACTTTGACGGCACGCTGATTTTCGTAAGCCACGATAGGGCGTTTGTTTCTTCTTTGGCAAACCGAGTGATCGAAATTAAAGGTCAAAAGGTTATTGATTTCCAAGGTACATATGATGAGTACCTTGCTCACCAAGGTTAGCCTTGTTTAGGTATAGTATTTATTTAAAGCCGCTTACGGGTTGTCAGTAAGCGGCTTTTTTGCTTTATACTCAGGGCTATTTGGAATCTGAAAGGGCACTATTTTGGACTCAACAGCACTTAAAAAGTATCTGCTTTTGAAACCTGAAGCAGAAGAATATTACCCATTTGATGACCACACTGCTGTGTTTAAAGTACAAGGAAAGATGTTTGCCTTGTTGGTTAAGAAGCAAGGCCAGTTGTTACTTAATTTAAAATGCGCACCTGATCATGCCATTGAACTACGTGATATTTTCCCTGAGGTTATTCCTGCTTATCACATGAACAAACGTCACTGGAACTCCGTCATTTTAGATGGTGATTTACCCATGGGCGAAATAGAAAGGCTGATTGATCATTCCTATGGTTTGGTTGTGAAAGGTTTAAAAAAATCCATCAGAGACGGCTTGGAAGTACGATATGGAAAACCAAGTTTATACGTAGGCTCTTATTCTTAAATGTAAAGCAGCCAATAAGTGATGACTTATCGGCTGTTTCTATTTCAATCTTAAAGTTTAAAAATTGACATTATGTCTTGAGTTTCTTTCGCTGTTTTAGCAAGTGATTCACTGGTTAGATTATTTTGTTGAACCAATTTGCCTGCCTGAGTAGATAGTTCCGATACTTTCTCATTGAGATGGTTAAGTCTTTGAACAGCGTCGCTTTGCATATTAACGCTTTGGATAACGGTGTTGCTTGCGCTATTTATACCATCTACTGATGTAGCGATAGCTTGCAGGTATTGTGTGGTGAGCGTTATTTCTTCAGTGGTTTTTTGTGATTGCTGATGGCTTGCAGTGATACGAGCTTCGGCTTCTTTTGCGCCGCTTTGAAGTTTGCTAATCATGTTTTGAATTTCATCCGTGGAGGCCTGAGTTCGGCTTGCTAGCCCTCTCACTTCGTCTGCTACTACAGCAAAACCTCGACCTTGTTCACCAGCGCGAGCGGCTTCAATGGCGGCATTAAGAGCCAATAGGTTGGTTTGTTCTGCGATGGCGCTGATGACATCGAGTACCGACCCAATAGTTTGCGATTGTTCTGCTAATTGAACAACAGTACTTAGACCTGCTTCTAGTTCATAAGAAAGTTTTTCAAGAGATTCGACGGTTTGATTAATCGCATTTTGTCCTGTTTGAGTTTTTTCTACCGTGATTTGAGCTGACGCAAGAGTTGATTGAGTACTGTCGATAACCTCATTTTTAAAATCATCCACTTCTTTTATGGTTTCTGCCATTTGCAAAAACATGCCTTCACGCTGTTGTGTAATGGCTTGTGTTTTTCCAGCAACAGATTTTAGCTCCTGACTCTTATTTTCGACTTCTTGGTTAAGCAGAACAGCTTTACTAAGAGTGAGTGAAAGGCGCTCTACAAACGTATTGTAGTAAATGGCAATTTGGGTCAATTGATCTTTACCGGATTCAGGTAGGCGGGCTCTTAAGTCACCTTCACCATCTGCAATGTTATGCAAGGCGGATTGTATTTGCCCAATAGGTACAAGAATAGATCGTACTATCAAAAAGGAAATGAAGAGGGCGATTAGTATAATGACTGCACTAATTGAACCTAGTTTAGTGACCTCTTTATTATATTGTGTGTCCACATCATCTAAGTAAATACCTGAGCCAATGATCCATCCCCACGGTTTAAAGCCTTGGACATAAGATATTTTCTCTACAGGTGTGTTATTTCCAGGTTTTGGCCAAAGGTAATCCACAAAACCAGCTTCTTGTGCTTTAACCACTTTGACAAACTCTGAGAAGAGCTTTTTGCCATTGGGGTCTTCTAAGTTGGATAGGTCTTTGCCATCTAGAGAAGGGTTTACCGAGTGCATAACCATGGCTGCGTTGTAGTCATTAATCCAGAAATATTCAGACTTTGCATAGCGGGTATCTTTAACCATGTTCATTGCATAGCGCTGGGCATCAGCTTGGCTTAGCTCTCCAGATTGTTCAAGTTTGTAAAAGTAATTGAATACACCTGTAGCGGTTTCAACAACGTTTTTTGTTTGTGCGTATTTTTCATCTAGCAAGGATTGCTTGCTGACGGTTAGCGATAAATAAACAACAGAGATGAGCCCTAATGAAAAAAAGACTACTAAACCTGTTAGGCGTAAGCGAATTGGAATGTTGCGTAAGGTCTTAACCATAAATTCATCCTTTAATAGATATATTTTTTATTATGATGCTGCTCGTTTTTTTGTCTTTTATATGAGTCTTCCTGACACATGTTTTTTCATCTAAACACAATGTCGTTCTACTGTCATTTCTATGTAATGTTTTATCCGTAAATTCATTGATAGTTTCCTTTTGCAGGGGGAAGCAGCGTATTTGAAAAATAGACACTAAAACCAGTAGCCAGGATCGATTTATAAAGGGTAAGCCCCCGAAGTTCGAGTGCCTAGGCGACAAATTTTTTATAAATAATAGGGCAGTGTTATGAATATCAAGAACAACAGAAAACTAGGGTTTGATGAATTAGATGAGCTGGTACGACCAGCACCTGAAGTGGTAGAGTTCGAAGAAGTCGCTACTAAAATGGTCTCTCGCCGCGGCTTTTTAGGTGGCGGTGTGGCCGTTGGAGCTGGTGCTTTTGTTATGGGCTCGACGACATTGGCTGCGGGTAAAGCGCTAGCTGCTGGAACGGCAGAGTCTCGTCTTGCATTCAGCATGGTAAAAGCCAACTCGTTGGATACCGTGACTGTACCTGAAGGCTACAAATGGGAAGTGGTCGCTTCTTGGGGGGACCCATTGTTCAGCAATGCTCCTGCTTTTGATGCGGCGACAGGTGGCACAGGCGCTTCTCAAGAGTTAGCATTTGGCGATCATAATGACGGCATGGCTTTCTTCTCTAAAGATGGCAAACAAATCATGGCCATTAACAATGAATATACCAATGAGAAAACACTTCACGCTAATCGTGGTGATGGCATGCCTGCAACAGCTGATGATGTCCGCAAGAACAAAGCAGCCCATGGCGTATCCATTATCGAGGTGGCGCAACGTGGTGGTAAATGGGGCATCGTCCAGGACTCTCCTTACAACCGCCGCATTACTGCTGATACAGCCATGGATATTACTGGCCCAGCGCGTGGTCATAAATGGATGCAAACATCAGAAGACCCTAAAGGTTTAGTGGCTAAAGGGACTTGGAATAACTGTGGCAATGGACAAACGCCATGGGGTACTTATTTGACTTGTGAAGAGAACTTTAATGGCTACTTCACGGCAAACGACAAAGACTACAAAATGCCTGAAGCATTCAAACGCTACGGCATGAGCACCGAAGGTCGCTACAACTGGGCTATGGCGGATGATCGTTTTAACCTAGTTAAAGAGCCAAATGAGCCAAACCGCTTTGGTTACATTGTAGAGATCGATCCACTAGATCCAACTTCGCGTCCTAAAAAGCGCACGGCTCTCGGTCGTTTTAAACACGAAAACGCTGAACTGACTATTGCAGCGAATGGACATGTCGTGGTTTACCTAGGTGATGATGAGCGTGGTGAATTTTTATACCGCTTCATTTCTAAGCACAAATATTTGGCTGGCGGCAATAATCGAGATCTCCTGGAAGAAGGTACTCTTTATGTTGCTAAATTCCATGACAACAACCGTGGTGAGTGGCTGGCGCTTACGCCTAAAACTACAGGTATGACTGACGCAGAAATTTCGATTCATACTCGTATGGCTGCATCTAAAGTCGGCGCTACAACCATGGATCGTCCAGAGTGGGTAGCGGCTCATCCTCATAAAGCGGAAGTATATTGTTCATTGACGAATAATAAAAATCGCGGCGTTAAGCCAAATGCGGGTGGTGATGCAACGCCAGCTGGTGGTCCAAATCCTCGTGTAAAAAACAACTTTGGTCAAATCGTACGTTGGATGCCAATGGACTCGGATCATACTCATAATGAGTTCAAATGGGACTTGTTCGTTTTAGCGGGTAACCCTGCAGTGTATGACGACGCCAATGCGGGTTCTAGAAATGTTAATCAAGACAACATGTTTAACTCGCCTGATGGCTTGAAGTTCGATTCTAAAGGCTTATTGTGGATTCAAACAGACGGTAATTACTCTAATGAAAAAGGTTTCCAGGGCCAAGGTAATAACCAGATGTTAGTTGCCGATCCTGAAACGGGTGAAATTCGTCGTTTCCTAGTCGGACCAAAAGAATCTGAAATAACGGGTTCTGCCTGGAATGCCGAGCGTACTACTATGTTTATTGGTGTTCAGCACCCAGGGGAAGAAGGTCATTCTCATTGGCCTGATGGCGGTCAGTCTGTACCGCGTTCTAGTGTGATAGCCATATCTCGTGAAGATGGTGCAGTGATAGGTTAACTATCTGCTTTATCAATATATAGTCGCTTCTAAAGCCAGTATGTTTTCATACTGGCTTTTTTATTTACAAATTGGGGGAATGTTTTGCTCCCTATACTCATAGTGACTTATATTATGACTTATATCATAGGAAGTATAAATTATTTTTATATCGTCTTGTTTAACCTTGAATAAAGTGTCAGTCTTGCTAATGTGCATGATAAATGTAAAAAATTAGATTTTTTGTCTGGTGGATAAGATGTTATTTCCAGTCTCTTTTGTGATTTTTATTAGTATGGATGCTGTAAAGGTTATGTGGCAGCAGGATATAAAAATTTAAGTGAGTAAAAATGGGTGTCGTATTTTCAAAATCATTATTTACTAAGCAAGCAATTTTAACCTTAGCACTTGCGATTGTTTTAAGCTTAGTCAGCAGTGGTATTCAATTCGTTGATGGAGTGCGATCTCAGAAAACCGAAATAAATCAAGACTTTAAAGAGTTACTTGCAGTGGTTGAAAAGCCATTGTCCGAAGCGGTTTTTCGATTAGATACCGCCTTTGCTCAACAACAAATTGATAGCTTACTCTTTAACCCATCTATTGCTCATGTAGAAGTTCGCGATGAGTCTGGTGATCTATTCGTAGAAGCAACAGCAACTAAACGTCATTTTTCAGTATCTAGTTCATTAGCCAATTATTTTCTACCTGACCTTCAGGATTATAGTCGCGAACTTCGTTTAGAAACGCCTATTTTTCAAGCCGGACGGTTGCTTATATTGCCTGAAAAACGCTTTCTTCTTGATAAAATATTTAAAGAACATCTTGCCAGTTTGATCTATAACTTATTTAAAGATGTGTTGTTGGCGTCATTGATATCCTTAGTTTTTTACTTTTTAGTTACTCACCCCTTGATGCGTCTCACTGAATCTTTATCGACAGTTGGTTATAAAAAAGAGTTGCCATTGCCTAAGTCATTTTATCGACACCATAAGTCTGATGAACTAGGGAATTTACATTCTACTTTTGCGCGATTATGGAAGAAATTAAATACAGCGCTGAGTGATTTAGAGAGAAGTGATAGTCATACCAAGGCAATGATAGAGCATGCCGCCGATGGTATTCTGTTGTTGGATGAAAATAATCAAATTATCTTAGTAAATACTGCGGCTGAACGCATGCTAAAAATGAGTGCTGAAGAACTCAAGTCTAGTTCTTTGGAAACTCTTCATACCTCTTCGTCTTGGTTGCCATTTTTAAACTCATTAAGCGCTGTCGAGGTCAACTCGCCATTAACAGTTGAAACCATTTATCTGATTCGAGATGTTGAACTTCCTGTCGAAATACGCTTAGCAAAATATAAAGTATTAGATAGAACAGAAGTGTTGCTTCTGATCCGTGATGTTTCAGAACGTAAAGAAACGGAAGCACATATACATCATTTAGCTTATTACGACTCGGTAACCAATCTACCTAATCGCCAATATTTAGCTGATAAGCTTAATGAAACCTTTAAGCGTAAGCAGCAGAAGCTTACTTTGAGCTACTCTGCTGTTGTTTTTATGGATCTTGATAGATTTAAAACCATTAATGATTCATTAGGACATAATGTTGGTGACCAATTACTTTGCTGTGTTGCTTCACAACTTTCTTCGTTGACCGAAGAGAATGTGGTATTTGCTAGAATGGGTGGTGATGAGTTTGCTTTTTTATTGACTCATATCGGAGATGATAAAGATAAAGTTGAAAAGGCGATTAAGGGCTTTGTTGAAAGCATTATGTATGCCTGTCAGCAAGTCAAAAAAGCAGGCCACCACGAAGTTCATATTACCGCGAGCCTAGGAGCCACTATTTTTGATGGTAATGAAGGTTCAACTGAAGCCATTTTAAAGCAAGCAGATACCGCGCTCTATCGTGCCAAGGAATCTGGGCGTAATACCTTTGCTTTGTATAAACCAGAGATGCAGGCAATTTCAGATGCTCGTCTTGAAATGGAAAAGGCACTTCATCATGCAACGGAATTTAAATTGTTTGAGTTGTATTATCAGCCGCAAACCAACGATAAAAATGAATTGATTGGTGCTGAAGCGCTTATTCGTTGGAAGGATGAGAAAAAGGGCTTTATTTCACCCGCTGAATTTATACCTGTGGCAGAAGAAATAGGACTTATTGTTGAAATAGGTCATTGGGTTTTAAATGAAGCTTTGTCCCAAGTGGCGACTTGGCTGAAAGAGGGGAAGTGGCAATTATCATGGCGTATGTCGATTAACGTTAGCCCTATTCAGTTTCAACAAGCGGGTTTCTTGCCTATGTTAAAAGCACAGTTAGAAAAGCATGATGTCCCTGCAAGCTGTGTTGACCTTGAGATTACGGAGAATATGCTACTCAACGATCTTTCATCCTGTTTGGAGAAAATGAACGCCATAAAAGCATTAGGTGTTCACCTTTCTATTGATGATTTTGGAACCGGTTATTCCTCTCTTAAATATTTAAAATCTTTACCTATTGATAGATTGAAAATCGACCAGTCTTTTGTACGTGATTTATTGACAGATAAAAGTGATGAGGCGATTGTTCACGCGGTTATTGCCATGGCAAAGGCTCTTAATATCAGCGTTCTCGCTGAAGGAGTAGAAACCTTACCTCATTATGATCGGTTGCGAGAGATAGATTGTTTTTATTACCAAGGTTATTATTTTGGACATCCTTTGCCGCCAAATGAATTTATTACTGCATTTGTTCATGATTCAGCCACGCTGAAGCCTTTTTTATAGCGTAATATTAAAAATCAATTCACATATCACCATTTCATCTTAAGGGCTAAGTATGGATTTTTTGTCTTCATTGGCGACATTGACCATTCATTGGGGCGCGTTGCTATTCGTATTTTTACTGTTTTTAGCTCTTATTTCAGTGGTGGTGATGTACTGGGTTGATACGCATCAAACCAGTCATACAATCAGACGAAACTATCCTGTTGTTGGGCGTTTTCGCTACCTCTTTGAACACCTAGGCGAGTTTTTTCGACAGTATTTTTTTGCAATGGATAGGGAGGAGCGACCATTTGATCGTGCTGAGCGTTCGTGGGCATATCGAGCGGCTAAAAAAGTTGATTCGACGATTGCTTTCGGTTCGACTCGTTCTTTAGAAACACCGGGAGATATTTTCTTTTTAAACTGTGCTTTTCCAACTCTAGATGAAGATGCCGCACAACCTAGAGAGGTTTGTATCGGTGAATATACTGCGAAAAAACCGTATCGCACTCGATCTGTGGTGAATATTTCTGGTATGAGTTTTGGTGCTTTGTCTAAGCCTGCAGTTCAAGCCTTGTCAAAAGGGGCTCGTAAAGCGGGGATCTGGATGAATACCGGAGAGGGCGGCTTATCGCCTTATCATCTTGAAGGTGGTTGTGACTTGGTGTTTCAAATCGGCACCGCAAAATACGGTGTGCGTAATTTAGAAGGCCACTTAGACGATAGCAAATTGGCGACTTTGGCCGAACACCAAAATGTACGCATGTTTGAAATTAAAATGAGTCAAGGTGCCAAGCCTGGTAAAGGTGGCATGTTGCCAGGAACAAAAGTAACCGAAGAAATCGCACATACTCGAGGTATTGCAGTGGGTCAGGACTCAATCAGTCCAAATGGTCATACCGATATAAAATCCATTGATGATTTATTAAATATGGTTCGCCATGTCCGTCAAGTTACCTCTAAACCCGTTGGTTTTAAAATGGTGGTTGGGGATTTGAAGTTTTTTGAAACCCTATGTGAGTTAATACATAAAAAGGGCATCGATTACTGTCCTGACTTTATTACAATTGATAGCTCAGACGGCGGAACAGGCGCAGCGCCTCAACCATTAATGGATTATGTTGGTATGCATTTACGTGAAAGCTTGCCAACTGTGGTGAATATTGTGACTTCTTATGGTTTACGTCGTTACATTAAAATTATTGCTTCGGGAAAACTGATTGTCCCTGGAAAAGCGGCATGGGCCTTGAGTGCGGGTGCTGATTTCGTTGTTACTGCTCGTGGCTTTTTGTTTTCTCTTGGCTGTATTCAAGCATTGCAATGCAATAAAAATACCTGTCCGACTGGTATTACGACCCATAATCCTGATTTACAAAAAGGCTTAGTGGCTGCTGAAAAATCTGAACGAGTGGCTAACTACGCTGCAGAGCTATTACATGGTATTGGGATGATTGCGCATTCTTGCGGAGTGAAAGAACCAAGAGAGCTAAATCGCTCTCATGTTCGAATTATCGAAAATCAAAGTCGTTCAGTATTGTTCTCAGAGATTAACCCAATGCCTAATGTACGACCTGAGTATATCAATATGGCTGCGCTTCAAGAAAAAGCCTCATCTGTGGAAGATAGGTTGCAGTAACAAATTAATATATATGGCAGTGGAAATAGTCTATAAAATTATTTGGTTAGCAGCTGATTTTATGCTTATCGAATCAGCTTCTTAGGCTATTTTCTATCGCCATTTCTATTTCTAATGCTTGCTATATGTTGCTGTACAACGGCTTCATGTTTACTTTTATCCTGTGTACTGTATTTTCTAACCTAATCTATTATTGTTAGGGGTCCTTATGTCTGCTTTATTTCACTATGCTTTCCATGTCACTTCCTTAGATGAAACACGACTTTTTTATACTCAGGTTTTAGGCTGTATTGAAGGTCGCAGTACCGAGACCTGGATAGACTTTGATTTTTATGGTCATCAATTGTCTTTACATTTAGGTACGCCAAGCCCGACGACAAATACGGGGCGAGTGGGCGAGCATCTTGTCCCTATGCCTCACTTTGGTTTGATTTTGCCACTTTATGAATGGCAAAAAGTCGCTAAGCGCTTAACGGAAGCCAATGTGGCTTTTGATCTTGCTCCAAGTGTTCGCTTTGAAGGCTTGCCGGGCGAGCAGTGGACTATGTTTTTTAAAGACCCAAGTGGTAATGCCATTGAGTTAAAAGGATTTAAAGACTTAGCCCAGGTGTATGAGAAATGATTCCTTTTGTTAGTCGTGCAGATTTAGCAGAACAAAAAAATTGGATTAAGCATTTATCATCAGCGATGCCCAATGAAGTGATTGTCCCTTTTGCCGATTTAACTACAGAGCAAAAACAGCTGTGTGAAATCGCTATTGTCGCCAACCCAGATCCTAAAGATTTACTGTCTCTTCCTTCATTGAAGTGGGTTCATAGTGTATGGGCCGGTGTAGAACGCATGATCAATGAATTATCGTCGCCATCTTTTTCGATTGTTCGGTTAGTTGACTCCAATTTGGCTGAAACTATGTCAGAAGCCGTTTTAGCCTGGACGCTTTTCCTTCATAGAGATATGCCAAGATACGCTAAACAGCAGACTTTACAGTCTTGGGTTCAGCAGCCTATGGTGCGTGCTCAGGATCGTCGAATTGGCGTACTTGGGTTGGGTGAATTAGGGCGTGTTAGTGCGCAGCGTTTAGTTGCTAATGGTTTTTCTGTTGCTGGGTGGAGTCGTAATCCAAAGCAGGTTGAAGGCGTGGAGTGTTTTCACGGTGAAGAGGGGCTCATCCCATTACTGAATCAAAGTGATATACTCGTTTGCCTTTTGCCCTTGACGATGGAGACCAAGGGGTTGCTTAATCATCAAAATTTGTCTTGTTTGCCTGTTGGAGCAAGCATGATTAATTTTGCCCGTGGTCTAATAATTGATGATGAAGCTCTATTGGCGAAACTTGATCAAGGGGATTTGTCTCACGCTGTATTGGATGTTTTCATGCAAGAGCCGTTGCCTATAAATCACTCGTTTTGGCTGCATGATTCTATTACAGTATTACCACATATTTCAGCACCAACACACCCTGTTAGTGCCAGTGAAATTGTAGCTACGAATATTAAACAGTATCGATTAACGGGTAATATTCCGCCGGCTGTTGATATGCTTCGTGGTTATTAGTCAAATACGTCCAATAAATCTAAAAATGGAGTTTTAAATGCCACATTGCATTGTTGAATATAGCCAAAATTTAGAACAAGAAGTGCCACCAGTTGACCTTCTTGAAGCCGTCAAAGGCGCTTGTATTGCCTCGACATTGTTTACTGAAGAAGACATCAAATTACGCAGTTTTCCATATAAGAGTTTTTTAACAGCAGGAAAAGAAGATGCATTTGTCCATGTCATTCTGCGAATGCTTTCTGGTCGCACAATAGAGCAAAGAAAGTATCTTTCTCATTTGGTTCTAGAAGCATTAACACAATTTTCATTAAAAGATGTTAGTTTTTCGGTCGAAGTGTGTGAAATGGAACGTGATACCTACGCTAAAAAGGTTGTTCTGTCCCAATGAAATAGTGTTTTTCACTTAAGGGTTTTAGTAATGAAAGCCATTGTATGCTCAATAATGCTTCTTCCAAGTTTGCTATGGGCTGAAGTGGAATCAACTACGTTAGATAAATCAGGCGATAGTTTTTTTAATACCTCTGATACAGCGACGGTTGTTGAAGGTGGTGAGGAGGCTTATTCTCCAGAAGAGCCCCAAGTACCAGAATCTACTGCCAAGCGGGCTAAAGAAGACAACGGGTTATTGCAACAAAGAGAGAATAGAGAAACGGCAACAGTAAATAATCCGTTTGTTTTAACACCTCATAAACCGAATTATTTTTTACCTATTGCTTATACATCTAATCCTAACGATCGTGCTTTTTTAGGTGATGCGAGCGATTCTGAAAGTCTACAAAGCGTAGAGTTTAAGTTTCAATTTAGTCTTAAGTTTCCCGTTGCTTATGATGTAGTGGGTAGAAATAGTAGTTTGTGGTTTGCTTACACGCAGCAAGCTTATTGGCAGGCGTATAACAGTAGTATCTCGGCACCTTTTCGTGATACTAACCATGAGCCTGAAGCCTTTATTGTTACCAAGCCAAAGCATGGTTTTCTAGGTATTAACCCTGATTATGTGTCTTACGGCTTTGTTCATCAGTCCAATGGCCAGTCAAATGAGCTGTCTCGTTCGTGGAATCGATTTTATGTGGACTTCCTGTTTGAGCATGGCGATACCGCTTTTTCTTTTAAGCCTTGGTATCGGATTCCTGAGAGCTCAAAGGTTGATGATAACCCGAATATTGAAAACTATTACGGCTATGGTGAGTTCAATATAATACACGTTATTGATGATTATACGATTGACGTAATGTTGAGAAATAACCTTAAATCATCCGATAACAGAGGGGCTATCCAGGTCGGTTTTACTTTTCCTTTGTGGGGTAAAAGCCGTGGCTATATTCAGTACTTTAATGGTTATGGGCAATCCTTATTGGAT
Organism: Marinomonas sp. ef1; assembly: GCF_002806845.1. Lineage (NCBI taxonomy): Bacteria > Pseudomonadati > Pseudomonadota > Gammaproteobacteria > Oceanospirillales > Oceanospirillaceae > Marinomonas > Marinomonas sp. ef1. The sequence goes on from NZ_NHTT01000016.1 coordinate 36,317, forward strand.
TATAATCATCAGACTCAGTCGCTTGGTATTGGGATAATGCTTACTAACTGGCTATAGCTTGATCATAGGCTTTAAATAATCTGATATTGTAAGCTTTGAAGTGCCTCGTTATGACGAGGTATTTTTTTGCCTGAAAGTTGTGATTACTGTCTGTCACTAAGTTGTCATAGTAATGCCACAGAACGGACATTTTACTGGTTTATGTTGAGAGTAAGACAAAACCAGTGAGGTGATAAGTATGAACATACTTCAGAATATCCACGCAGTAGATGTACAGACTTTTTCTTGGTGTATGGCTAGAAAGCACCGAGCGACACTGACTCGTATTGGGCGCGCTATTTCATTTTCAGCGGATGGCCCGATTTATGCTTTTTTAGCGCTTTTATTTTGGTTTGCTGGAGAGCTCTCTTTGACGCTTGTTTTGCTATTGGGCTTTGCAGTCGAGCGTATTCTATATCTTGTTTTAAAACGAGGTTTTAAGCGTAATCGTCCAGCTGATGCGCTCGATAATTTTAGCAGTTTTATTATTCCTTCTGATCAATTTTCTTTCCCATCAGGACATACCTCAGGGGCATTTTTTATGGCCTTTTGTTTATCTGAATGGTTTCCAAGTATGAACCTGATGTTGTATTTTTGGGCAGCAAATGTGGGCTTATCGCGCATTTTTCTTGGTGTTCATTTCCCAACTGATACGGTAATTGGTGCTTTGTTAGGCACGGCTTGTGCTGCGTTAGCAATAGGGATATTAGCATGAAAATATTGTACGGTGTTCAAGGGACAGGTAATGGTCATATTACTCGAGCAAGAGCTATGGCAGCAGAAATGCATGCTGCTGGCGTAGAAGTTGATTTTGTTTTTTCTGGTCGTCCGCCAGAAGATTACTTTGATATGGCTGTATTTGGTAACTATCGAACCTTCCAAGGTTTGAGCTTTGTGGCGCGAAATGGGCAACTAGATCTGTACGCAACTTGTAAAAGTGTCAATTTTTATAAGCTGTACCGAGACATTCGCTCGATAGATACCCGTGGTTACGATTTGGTGATTACGGATTTTGAGCCTATTGTCGCTTGGGCGGCCAAACGTCAAGGTGTGCCTTGCGTAGGGTTTGGTCATCAGTATGCATTTAAATATGATATTCCTCGCTATAAGAAGAACTTTATTGCTCAGTGGATAATGTCAAACTTTGCGCCCGCTGCGACTCAGCTAGGTGCTCATTGGCATCACTTTGGTCATCCCATTTTGCCGCCACTCATTCATGCTCAGCAAATAAAAAACATGGCCGATCCTGAGCAAGTTTTAGTCTATCTGCCCTTTGAAAACAGTGAAGCTGTGTTGGATTGGCTAGATGGCGTGCCGAATTATCGTTTCCGTCTTCATTGCAAAGATATTGAGCCTGGTGTGTATGGCAATGTAGAAGTGTTCCCTTTTGGTCGAGAAGTATTTCAAAAGAACTTAGGTGAATGCGAATCTGTACTTTGTAATGCAGGATTTGAATTAAATTCTGAGGCCTTGCAGCTTGGCCGTCGTATTTTAGCAAAACCATTAAAAGGTCAAATTGAACAGCATTCCAATGCCATTGCATTAGATTTTTTAGGCATAGCTAAAACAAGTGATGTTTTAAATTCACAAGTGATTAAAGAATGGCTAGAAACTAGCCGAGTGGTACAGATATCTTACCCGAATGTTGCCCGTGCAGTTGTTGCTTGGCTGCAATCTAGTAATGATATCAGCGTATCTGATTTGTGTGAGTCCTTGTGGCGACAAACACCGAATGTTCGCGGTATTGATTTTAAATACAATGAAGCATCGTCTTCCATTAATGTGAAGAATATTAAAGGCGTTACGGCTTAAGTTAGTCGTCCGTAACGCCTTACATAGACTAAGCGCTTAATGTTTTTTTGAAAAAACTAATGGTGCGTTCCCATGCCAGCTCGGCATTTTTCTCTTGGTAACGAGCTGTGGAATCATTGTGAAAACCATGATTTGCCTGAGCATACACATAGGCTGTGTAATCAACCTTATTAGCCTTTAGCGCTGCTTCGTAATCTTGCCAAGTATCATTCACTCGTTTATCCAATTCGGCAAAATGCAGCTGCAACGGTGCTTTTATTTTATCTATGTTGGACTTAGCTGGTGTGCCGTAATAAGGTGCGCCAGCATCGATAGTATCTGGCATTGAAGCGGCCAAGGCATTGGTTAAGTAACCGCCATAACAAAAGCCGACCATGCCGACTTTTCCAGTACTTAATTCATGTTTTTTCAATAAAGTTGCCGCATCCATGAAATCACCTTCAATCTTATTTCCATCCAGTGTTTTCTGCATTTCTCGGCCTTTATCGTCATTGCCAGGATAACCACCCAAAGGGAACAGCGCATCAGGAGCAAAGGCGATGAATCCTGCTTTTGCTAAGCGTCTGGCGACATCTTCTATATATGGGTTAAGACCACGGTTTTCGTGAGCAACCAGCACGGCTGGGGCTTTGTTGTCAGCATTGACGTTTTTTGGAAGAACTAAATAGCCGCGAGCTTTACCGTGCCCATTGGGTGAATCGTACACCACATAACTAGCTGTAATATCTGGGTCATTAAATGACACTTGCTCCGCCAACGCGTAGTTGGGTGTTAGTGCTCCAGCGACGACGGAAAGAGTTAATCCAGTTACGCTAAGTGTTCCAAGGCGAGATAAAAAGGTGCGTCGATCTATGTCGCCATGAGCGTATTCGTCGTACCAATCGAAAGCTTCCTGGGGAATACTGCCGCTTGTTAATAATGTATCGGTCGATCTTTCTTTTAGTAAGGTCATCGCAATTCCTTCTTTTAGTTGGATAGTGAAATTCAACAACGCATTTTTTAGAACTTATTAATGAAAAGTGGTTCAATGGATACGTAGAAAAAAATGTTTTAGATGATATCGATTGATCTCTTTTTTAAAAGCGCACGTATCTAAGGTTAGCCGAAGAATTAAACGTTGGCTGAAACAAAATACAGATGTTGAATCGATAGTATTTTTTCATGTAGTTAATGATGATAACTCAGTAGGAACGGATACTAATGACGCGTAAAATGCCAATTATTATTACAGGCGGAGGGCAGCGCCTAGGTCTTGCCTGTGCTAAAGCGTTAGTTGCTCAAGGATATGAGGTAATTATTACTTATCGCAGAGAACGAGAAGACATTGCCATATTAGAAAGACAGGGGATTTCTTGTATACAGGCTGATTTTTCATCCATCTCTGGTGTGGATGAATTTATTGCTACAATACAAGCTCGGTATTCGGGACTTGGTGGGATTATTCATAATGCTTCTGAGTGGGATTCTGAAGAAGATTGTTTGGATACGGCGTTATTAATGGAAAAAATGTGGCAAGTCCACGTATTTGCGCCTTATCGTATAAATCTGGCCTTCGAAGCATTATTATGTGCGGGTTCTGAGCAAGATGGGCAAGCAGACATTATTCACATGACGGATTATGTAGCTGAAAAAGGCAGTGATAAACACATAGCTTATGCTGCGAGTAAAGCAGGCTTAGCAAACTTAACTTGCTCGTTTGCTAAACGATTTGCACCTCGAATTAAGGTTAATGCGATCGCACCGTCACTTTTAATGTTTAACAGTGGCGATGACACAGAATACCGTAACAAAGCATTGAATAAATCCTTGCTGCGCAAGGAGCCAGGGGAGCAAGAAGGTGTGCTAGCGATACAGTACATATTAGACAGTCGCTATATGACAGGTCGAACCTTGTCACTTGATGGAGGCCGGCATTTGGTCTAACTCGCCGAATGGGACTTCTTTTTTTGAACGCCTTCATGTCATGAGACAGGGTTAAGCAACTTAGGACAAACATATGAAAGCTAACACAGCTGAACAAACTAATTTAAACCGCCTTGTGTTGTCTAATGAGGCGATAAAAGTACGCGATGCTCTTATCAATAGTGGTTTAGAAACCCCGATGATTGATAATGGTTTGACGAGCGAAGAAAAATACCAGCGTATTAAAAGTGCATTTGAAGATGTGGTGACAACGCTTGGTCTAGATTTGACCGATGATAGCTTGGCTGAAACGCCACACCGTATTGCTAAAATGTACGTAAAAGAAATCTTTTCTGGTTTGGATTACGCACAGTTTCCAAAAATTACCGTGATCGAAAATAAGATGCAAGTAGATGAAATGGTGAAAGTAAGCGATATTAGTTTCACCAGTACTTGTGAGCATCATTTTGTGACCATTGATGGTTTAGCGAAAGTTGCTTATTTACCTAAAACGAAAATTATAGGTTTGTCTAAAATCAACCGTATAGTGCGTTTCTTTGCCCAGCGTCCGCAGGTGCAAGAACGTCTTACTCAGCAGATTCTAGTCACCTTGCAAGCCTTACTTGAAACCGACAACGTTGCGGTAAGTATTAGTGCCGTGCACTACTGTGTAAAAGCTCGAGGCGTTATGGATGCGAGTTCTTCAACTCAAACCACCGCTCTAGGCGGACTGTTTAAACGCAGCGACAAAACGCGTGGTGAATTCCTTGCAAGATAAGAGCTCGCAAGATAAGAGTCTGTAAGATATAAGCTGGCTAGATTAGTACTTTAGACATAATCATCAAGCCCAAAAGTAGAATTATTAATTTCAATAAAAAGAGTCTGCTCACGTAGGCTCTTTTTTTATGGGCTGAATTAAGGCAAAGTGTTTCAGCATATAGCATTATTTAGCTCTGGGGTTTTTGATATGACGGATAAAAAGAAGACAGTTTGGTTTCCAGCAAAAAAGAATGGTTGGGGTTGGGGGAGGCCAAACACCTGGCAAGGCTGGGCTGTTTTAGCCCTATACCTGTTGATGGTCGTCGTTATTAGCATCGTGAATGATCCAAAAACTGAGCTGCTTAAATGGGCCGTGTCTATGGTAATTAGCACGCTTATTTTGATTGCATGTTATTACTGGAAAGGTGAAGCGCCAAACTGGAAATGGAAGACTATTGAAAAAGATAAGCGTAAGTGGCATTAAGTTATTTTAAAGATTTTATTTGTCCAATGAATGGGTTCAAATAATCTTTATTTGAACAAGGATATTTCATGCGCACATCTGGCGTGTTGTTATTTATTGCCTATTTAGGCTTTATTAGTCTGGGCTTACCTGACGCCGCGCATGGTATCAATTGGCCATTTGTTCGGACTGAATTTGGTGTCCCTACCGGCTGGCTGGGTTTAGTTATTGCCGCTGGTGGCGTGGGCTATCTAATGTCGAGCTTTTCAGTCGGTTATTTAATGGTTCGCTTTGGTGTCGGTTGGTTGCTAGTTATCAGTAGCTTGCTGGTGAGTTGCGGTCTTTTCGGTTTCTATTTCAGTTCCTCATTTATTATTTTTGTCTTGTTTTCTATTGTAATTGGTATGGGCTCAGGCGCTATTGATGCAGGGCTTAATGCTTACGCAGCAGAGCATTTTACTACCCGTCATATGAATTGGTTGCACGCCGCATTCGGTGTAGGTGCAACCGCTGGACCTATTATTGTTACAACAGTTTTGGTAAGTTTTTCTCAGAATTGGCGGTTGGGTTATGCTGTTCTCGCGACTATATTGTTTGTCATGGCGATGGTATTTATATTTAGTCGACACCTTTGGGAAAGCGATAAACATGCCCCCAAAAAAGCCGACACTCAAGCAGATGACACGCCAGCAATTACCCAATTTCAGGCATTGAAGCACCCCGTTATTCGTTTTCAAATTGCATTTTTCTTTTTATATTCAGGTGTTGAAGTGGGTGTTGGGCAGTGGGCATTTACTGTGATGACGGAATCTCGCGGTATTTCATTAGCCAGCGCAGGAACTTGGGTAGCTGTTTATTGGGGCGCTTTAGCATTTGGTCGGGCAATTTTCGGGTTCTTAGTAGAGCGTTTTGCCGTAGATCAATTATTACGTCTTTGTTTGGCTGGTGTCGCCTTAGGCGCACTCTCTTTTACAATGAGTGCGACACCTTATACGAGTTATTTTGGTTTGGCATTAATGGGCTTCTGCGCGGCGCCTATTTTCCCTTGTATGATTTCACAAACAGTCACACGAGTTGGAAAAAAGTATTCAGTGCATGCAATCGGCTTTCAAATGAGCGCTGCAGTGTCTGGAGCCATGACCTTGCCATTTTTAAGTGGTTTGATTGGCGGACACTTTGGGCTGACCTCTTTAACCATCAGCTTTTTGTTTTATGCGGTGCTACTGTTTGGTTTGTTCCACATTATTTTAAGACGTGCTTCCTGAGTGTAAGCACAATCCCAACATAAGAGCGCTAATCGTTTTCTTTGTCTAATGTGTGACGCTTTAATAAGGTTGGGAACAAATACATCCAAATACCAACGATAGCAATGGTTCCGACTCCGCCGATAACAATGGCTGGAACCACGCCGAACCATGCTGCAGTTACCCCAGATTCAAATTCACCTAATTGGTTTGAACTGCCAATAAATACAGAGTTAGCGGCACTGACTCGACCGCGCATTTCATCCGGAGTTTCTAACTGTACAAGTGTTGAGCGGATAACAACGCTGATCATGTCAGACGAGCCTAGGAGAACTAAGGCAAGCATCGATAGAATAAGGTTTTCAGATAAACCAAATAGAATGGTTGCAACACCAAAAATAGCCACTGCGGCAAACATAATTTTCCCCACGCTGTGGGTTAATGGACGACGTGCTAAGTACACCGACATGAGTAATGCGCCAAGTGCTGGAGCACAGCGTAATAAACCTAATCCCCATGGACCAGTATGAAGAATGTCTTTTGCCACAATAGGTAAGAGAGCGGTAGCGCCACCTAATAAAACCGCGAACATATCTAATGATACCGAGCCTAATATGACTTTGTTTCCGCGTATAAAAGTGAGTCCACCGAATAGGTGCTCAATGCTAATTGGCGACTTAGTTTTTACCGTAAAGTTGTAATGTAAAAAGAACATAATGACGCAAGAAATTAAGAAGCAACTCATGCTCGATAAATAGAGTGTAGTTGGCCCTAAGAGATAAATTAAGCCACCAAGTGCAGGCCCTGCGATAACCGAAATTTCTCTTGCTGAGGCAATCGCGCTGACAGCTCGAGATAATAGTTCGCTAGGAATAAGATTGGGTAAAATAGCCTGATTTGCAGGCATTTCAAAGGCTCTCGCTGTGCCTAGTAGTGCAGCGCAAATATAAATCATATCGGCTGAGATAGTCGATGTCATATTACCATAGGCTAGTATTCCGACCGTCATAGCCATGGTGAAGCGAGTGCAAACGCAAATTAACCGACGGTTGTAGCGATCTGCGACATGTCCTACTACCAAGGTTAGTAGTAGTTGCGGGAGAAACTGGCAAAGTCCCACTAGACCTAGTGCCATTGGGCTGTTGGTCAGATCGTACATTTGCCAGCCAATACCAACACTGAGCATTTGAAAAGCAAAAGAAGAGGCTATCTGCCCGATCCAGAAATGGACAAAATTTGGGTGTTTAAAAAGAGGCTGCATGATTTCCTTTCTTTTTCATTGCTGAAACAGTCATTAGCGCACTCGTTAAGCACGTTAATTTTGGGAATTCGGCCATTTTTAACGGGAGTGAGCGAGAAGGTACATTTATTATAAAAATGATTTTACGCATTTTTCTATCATTGGTGCAAAAAGAAAACCTAAGCTTTTCTGATTATTTCTTGATAGTCGTTATTTCCATTTTAAATCCTTGGTTTTACTCATAATGGCCAGAAAAAAACACCAGAATATGATAATTTATTGCGCAGTTTATCAGGATGATAAATAGCCCTTTTATGAGATCAAGTTTACGTCACCTGCTTGTTTAAAAAGATCTGCTATCTAGGCAGACTGAACTGCTAGTTTGATATCAAGGATATGCATTGATTAATTCCGAAATCTACTCCTCTCTTCATGAGCGTTTGTCCCGTTGGTTATTGTTATCTTGTTTGATGGCGGTAGGGATTGGGCAGTCTTTTATATTTACGTCTTTACCGCCAATTGGTCGTGAAATTGGTTTGGCTGATGTTCGAATCAGTACGCTTATTACCGCAGGCGCTGCAACCTTTGTTGTTGCTGCTTTTTTATGGGGTGGCATCATTAATCGAATTGGTCGTGTGCGTTCGGTGATTATCGGCATGAGTAGCTATGCAATGACCATTACCCTGACAGGATTTGTGCTGCAAGAAGCCTTGGCTAAGCATTTATCAGCGGAGGAAACCTATTATTTGGTGTTCGGTTTGCGTATTATTTTTTCCCTTGGAATTGCTGGTGTTTTACCTTCTGTTCAGACCTATTTAATCGCTCATACTGACATTAAACATCGTAGTTCTACCATTGCTATGATTGGTGCAGCTTTTAGTATAGGGATGATTTTAGGTCCAGCTTTTGCGTCTTTATTGAGTAGTTTAGGACTGACTGCGCCTTTCTATATCATTGCCTTTTTGGCGGGTAGCATCGCTTTGCTGGTGGTATTTTTTGTAAAAGATACTAAGCATGTGCGTCAATTTGTGAAACCACCTAAGATCAATTGGCTTACTCAGCCGGTTATGCCATTTTTGTGCATGTCTTCGTTGTCCATCTTATCGATGACAGGTGTTCAGCAAATTATGAGCTTTTTGATTCAGGATAGGTTTCAGCTTGATGTTGCTCAGACAACACATCAGTTGGGATTTGCCATGATGACCATGTCTTGCTTTAGCATTTTAGTACAAATGATATTGGTACCACGATTCCAGCTTGGTGTAGTGACTTTGATTTTTTCTGGGGTTGGCGTCGGAGTGCTGGCTCAGCTAGCATTTATCTTTTTAGATTCCTACGCTGGCGTTTTGTTTGCCATGGGGTTGTTTGGCGCAGGATTTGGGTTCTTGTTTCCGGGCATAGTGACCGCACAAACTTTGTTGGTAAAAGATGATCAACAGAGTCGCTTGGCAAGCATGAATGCTTCTATGCAAGGGCTGGGAGCTGCATTGGGGCCTGTCATTTTGGCTTCTTTGTACCAATTAGGGCAGTTAGTGCCATTTTTTGGTTTAATGTTTGGGCTAATTTTTATGCTGGTTGTTTTCATGTACTGCAAATCCAAGTCAGGACACGCCTTTTAGTTCTATCTTCTGTTATGAATTGAGCTGAGTTTGTGTTGCTTGACGAGGCGACATACCAAAGTGTTGATGGAAACGTCGGCTAAAGTGACTCAAACTTAAGTAACCTAGTTCATAACTCACTTCCGTTACTGAACATTTTTCTTGTAGACGCTGGTAAGCGCGGCTCATTCTGCGTTGATGTTGATATTCTAATGGCGTGCAGCCTAGTTGACGTTTAAAGCTTTCGTAGAAGCGACTACGACTCATACAGGCCATCTTAGCTAGCTGATTTATATCCAAAGGTTGTGCTAGGTTTTGTTCGATACATTGGATAACACAAGTGAGACCATTTGCATCTGGTGAGCGTTGGGTGAAGCGTAATAGAGCGTCTCGACCATGATGTCGGATTATTCGAGTGACCAATTCACTTACACCAAAGTCGACGAGTAAATCTCTGTCTGGATCATTGCGAAGAAAGTCACTGGTAAGTCTATCTATGACTTGCTGCGTTGCTTGAGTATGTAGGGTGTGCAGGTGTTGGTTTGGATCTAGTGCGACGCCAGAGGGTAAAGATTCCACCATAATGTCATTCATGCGATCACAAATTTGTGCTACTCGTTCTTGTGAAATAGCAATGGTGAGACATGTAGTTGGGCGATGAAATTGTGCTTCGGGGAAATCAATAAAGACTTCTTCTTTTGGTGCCAATATAAAAGATTCATGGGGCAAGAAGGGAATGTTGTCATGCTCTTTGGTGTGCATGACTTTTGCTCCTGTAACCATTCCACAATAAAGCAAAGAGTCGGCTTTTAAGCTGACTTTTTGTGCTTGCTCGTAAGTGTCGTAAATACTGAGCTCGGAGTGTGGCCCAGCAAAACAAACACGATTTTCGACCAACTGTACTGGCGCGCGCTTATGTTGCAGTAATATTTTCTCTGTTGAGATAGAGCGACTCATTTACACACCTCTTTTGTCTCAATGTTTTTTATTTTAATTGTGCGGCGTGGCTAATTATCTTTTACTCATCATCACTCTTGCTTGCTCGTGGGTCAATACTAAAGCACAGCAGAAATGGATCGCTAGACAAGTTTCATGGACTCACAGGCAAGTTTTCTTCTCGTTTTCTTCCTACTCTTACTATCAAGGTTAAAACAAAGATTAAAAACCTAAAGAGAGCTTTGCACGAAGTTGCGAGTGCAGCAGGCATCAAAGTCCTCTTTAAATAAAAACAACAAGAATGGAGAATATTTTATGATCTACGCTCAACCTGGTACTAACGGTAGCCTTATTACGTTTGAAGCTGAGTACGGTAATTTTATCGGCGGTAAATGGGTCGCACCGGTGAAAGGTCAATACTTCGATAATATTAGCCCAGTTAATGGCGAAGTATTTTGTCGAATTCCTCGTTCTACTGAAGAAGACATCAATTTAGCCCTAGATGCTGCACATGCTGCACGCGCGGCTTGGGGTAAAACATCCGTTACTAATCGTTCCAATATATTGTTGAAAATTGCGGATCGCATCGAGCAAAATCTAGAAGCCCTTGCTGTTGCCGAAACATGGGACAATGGTAAAGCAGTTCGCGAGACCTTAAATGCTGACATTCCTTTAGCGGCAGATCACTTTCGTTATTTTGCAGGCTGTTTACGCGCGCAAGAAGGCAGCACGGCTGAGTTAGACGAACATACTGTGGCGTATCATTTTCACGAGCCATTAGGTGTAGTTGGTCAAATTATTCCTTGGAACTTCCCGATCTTGATGGCTGCATGGAAACTTGCTCCAGCACTTGCTGCAGGTAACTGTGTGGTTCTAAAACCAGCAGAGCAAACACCAGCGTCTATTCTTGAATTGGTCAAAGTGATCCAAGATCTTCTGCCACCAGGCGTGCTTAATATCGTCAACGGTTATGGTAAAGAAGCAGGTGAAGCACTAGCGACCAGCAAACGTATTGCCAAAATTGCCTTTACTGGGTCGACGCCTGTTGGTTCGCATATTTTGAAATGTGCGGCAGAGAATATCATTCCTTCTACGGTTGAGTTAGGTGGTAAATCGCCGAATATCTACTTTGCAGACGTCATGCAACATGAAGAAGCTTTTATCAGCAAATGTGTTGAAGGTCTGGTGTTGGCTTTCTTTAACCAAGGTGAAGTTTGTACTTGTCCATCTCGCGCCCTGATCCATGAATCTATCTATGATGAGTTCATGGCATTGGTTATTGAGCGTACTAAAACCATTAAGCGCGGCAACCCATTGGATACTGACGTGCAAGTTGGCGCTCAAGCATCCAAACAACAATTTGATAAAATCTTAAGCTACATCGAGATTGGTAAAAAAGAAGGTGCAGAGCTATTGATTGGCGGCGGCATCGAATCGGTAGATGGTTTGGATAAAGGTTTCTATGTACAGCCAACCTTGTTCAAAGGCTCTAATAGCATGCGTATCTTCCAAGAAGAAATCTTTGGCCCAGTTGTTAGCGTAACAACCTTTAAAGACGAGGCTGAAGCGCTTGCTATCGCCAATGATAGTGAATTTGGTTTAGGTGCTGGGGTTTGGACACGCGATACCAACCTTGCATATCGCATGGGGCGTAACTTAGAAGCAGGTCGTGTTTGGATGAACTGCTATCACCAGTATCCAGCTCACTCTGCTTTTGGTGGTTATAAAAAATCTGGCGTTGGTCGTGAGACTCATAAAATCGCTCTAGAACATTACCAACAGACTAAAAATATGTTGATTAGTTATGATGTGAATCCATTAGGATTCTTTTAATTCAGTCAAAGTAGATCGCTGACTCATCATGAATAATAATGAAAAACCAAAAGATTTCGGTCTTTTGGTTTTTTTCTTTTCTACTTTAAGGACTAATTTCATCACCAATATAATGATCTTTAAACGTCAAAAAGTTGCCTCTTTCGAAACTTGTAATTGATATAGACAAAAAAAATCTGTTTCCAATTGGAAACTTTATCTCATAAGTGATAATTTCTTTTGGCATTGAACTCGTACTTTGTATTTTAATCGCCGTGTAAAAAAGCATTTATCGGCAGAGGGAAAAGGCTATGGCAATCAGTTTATTTGACCTTTTTAAAGTGGGAATTGGTCCTTCCAGCTCTCATACAGTTGGCCCTATGGTGGCTGCAAATCAATTTGTTCATCAGTTACAAGATCGGCATCTATTACCTAAAGTGAGTCGGTTAAAAATTGATTTATATGGCTCGCTTGGTGCTACTGGGAAAGGACATGGTACTGGATCAGCAGTTTTAATGGGGCTTGAAGGTGAACTGCCAGATTTGATTGATCCTAGCCGTGTTAATGAGCGAGTTGAGCAAATAGAGACATCTTCACATCTTAATCTATTGGCTCAGCGGCCTATTTTTATTGATGTCACGACAGACTTAATTTATCACCGTATTGATCGTTTAGACTTTCATGCTAATGGCATGGTGTTGGTTGCCTTTGATACTGAAGGCCAAGTAATTCACCAAGCGACCTTTTATTCAGTTGGTGGTGGCTTCATTGTGCAGGAAGATGAGCACGGAAATGTGGCGTTGGTTGAGGATGCCACTGAACTTCCTCATGTGTTTCATAGCGCCGAAACATTGATTCAGCTTTGTCGAGCACAAGACAAAAGCATTGCGCAGATCATGATGGAAAATGAAAAACATTGGCGGACCGAAGATGAAATCAAGCAAGGCATTCTTTCCATCTGGTCTGTAATGAGGGCCTGTGTCCAGCAAGGTATTCGTAGTGAAGGAATCTTACCTGGTGGACTAAAAGTAAAGCGTAGAGCCGCTAGCCTATACAGAGATTTAACCAGTAAAACACGCATGGATATGATTACACCATCGTTAGGTGCTATGGATTGGGTCAATCTTTATGCCTTGGCAGTGAATGAAGAAAATGCCGCTGGTGGGCGTGTAGTAACGGCTCCGACAAACGGTGCAGCGGGAATTATTCCGGCTGTATTGCATTATTATTGGGAGTTTTGTCCTCGTTCTAGTGAAGAGGGCGTGATTAATTTTTTCCTTACTGCAGCGGCTATCGGGTTGTTGTTCAAAGAAAATGCGTCTATTTCTGGTGCTGAAGTGGGTTGCCAAGGGGAAGTGGGATCGGCTTGTGCTATGGCTGCGGCTGGATTGGCAGCGGCGACAGGCGGTTCTCCTGAACAAATAGAAAACGCGGCAGAAATTGGTATGGAACATAATTTGGGTCTGACTTGTGACCCTATTGGTGGTTTGGTGCAAGTGCCTTGTATAGAGCGCAATGCCATGGCATCAATTAAAGCCATTAACTCTGCGAGTATGGCACTTCGGGGCGATGGAACGCATTATGTTTCCCTCGATAAAGTCATTCGTACCATGCGAGACACAGGAAGAGATATGAATGATAAGTACAAAGAAACATCTCGAGGCGGACTAGCCGTCAATGTGATTGAATGCTAGCTGCTTAGTAATATTATATTTGTAACAAAACGGTCATATTTCTGTAGTATCTTTTCATTCAGTGCCTCTTTAGGCACTTTTTTTGTCCTTTTTCGAGTCGTAGCTATCAGCAAGTTTAGGGGTTTTTATCTGAAGACTCCCAGTGTAGAATGGCGCCGAATTTACATTTTTCAAAAAATGTGACGGGATGAATTGAGAGCCAAATTTATTTGGGATGCTAGGATAAGCATGTCGTCGGTAGTTTAAGCATCGTTTAAATTATCAACGGTTTGGCATAGATTAATTATAGAAAGAAGAGCCCGTATGGATCTTACAAATAACCCGAAAGAAGAATCCACGTTATTGAGTGGTCATGAGTTTGTCCGTGTATTGATTGCCTTAGCCTTTGTTTTGCTATCAGGTTTTTATGCTTCAGCTAATGGTGTTGGGGTTTCTAATTTATCTATATTAGCCATCGCAGCGGCAATTGGCGCCTACATGGCCGTAAATATTGGCGCTAATGATGTGGCTAACAATGTTGGGCCAGCGGTAGGGTCTAAAGCCTTATCTATGACTGGAGCAATTTTGATAGCTGCTGTTTTTGAAGCTGCTGGTGCTTTGATTGCCGGTGGTACAGTTGTTGGTACTATTAAAAATGGCATTATTAATCCTAATTCAATTGGCGACGCTGAAACCTTTATTTGGGTTATGATGGCGGCCTTATTAGCTGGTGCAATTTGGCTAAACTTAGCGACCTATCTTGGTGCTCCTGTTTCGACAACTCATTCTATTGTTGGTGGTGTACTTGGTGCAGGTATTGCTGCTGGCGGTTGGGATATTGCGAATTGGGATAAATTGATTGCGATTGTTGCTAGCTGGATCATTTCGCCAGTGATGGGGGGCGTGATCGCTGCGTTATTCCTAATGTATATCAAACGTTCAATTACCTATAAAAGCGACATGATTGATGCGGCTAAAAAGGTTGTACCTTTATTAGTTGGCCTAATGGTTTGGGCGTTCTCAACGTATCTTATTCTTAAAGGTCTTAAACATCTTTGGAAGCTAGATTTTGTTACGGCAGCGATGATCGCTTTTGCAATTGCATTAACTGTTTACTTCCTCATTCGTCCTATGATCGATAAAGCGGCAACTGCATTGAAAAATGATAAAGATGCTGTGAATAGTTTATTTACACTTCCTCTTATTGTATCTGCTGCTTTGCTTAGCTTTGCTCATGGTGCTAACGATGTTGCCAATGCGATTGGGCCACTTGCTGCTATTAATGATGCTTTAATGACTGGTGCTGTTTCTAGCAAAGCATCGATCCCTATTTGGATTATGATGGTTGGTGGTATTGGTATTGCTGTTGGTCTTGCTCTATTTGGTCCTAAGCTTATCAAAACGGTCGGATCTGAAATCACTGAATTGGATAAAACACGAGCTTTTTGTGTTGCCATGGCAGCTGCTATTACGGTAATTGTCGCTTCTCAGCTTGGTTTACCTGTTAGTTCTACTCACATTGCTGTGGGCGGGATCTTTGGTGTTGGTTTCTTACGTGAGTACTTGAAACAATCGTATGAGAAAAAACTGGCGTCTATCATTTCTCATTCAGAATCTGCGGGTCACAATGGTCAGCAAACACAAGAGTTTGTGAAACGTTTCAAGTTGGCGGATGTCGAGGAAAAGCGTGCAATTTTGAAAGAATTGAAAGCCGCGCAAGCTTCATCCCCTATCTCATCTGAAGAACGTAAAGGCTTGAAGAAAGCAACGAAGAAAGAATTGGTGAAACGCTCTGCTTTGTTACGTATTGCTGCTGCATGGGTGATTACTGTTCCTGCTTCTGCTGTACTTTCAGCTATAATTTTTTATATGTTACTCGGCTTTTCTGTTTCTCGATAAGTCTCTTTCAAGATAAACAAAAAAAGATCAGCTTCTCTGATCTTTTTTTGTTTTCATCCCGCCGTCTGTGTTATATAAAAGTAAGTTACTTTTTTATTTCTATATAAAGTCGCAACTTAGGTAACTATTAAGTAATGAAATTAAGTATGTTGATTTTAGTTGCCGTTATCTTTTTGGCCGTTCTTTGCTTGCTGCCTGCTTTTTTCCGTTGGAGAAGACATCAAAGGGAGTTAAAAAAGAAGCTACTTTCTCGTTTATCGAATCGAAGTGATCGCTTACTTTATTCATTAGAAATGATTTCTGATCGTTACATGGCGAGAGATACCAAAATCTTTCTCATAGAATATTTGCTTTCTGTTATAACTCAACTTGTGACATCTAATTATAAGTCGGAGTTTGTTTCAAAGCAGGCTGATCTACTAAGACTGTTGACAGAACTGAAGTTAGGGCGTCAAGTAACAGCAAAGGATCGTGTCGTCAGTCAAGAGCAGTTAGATCAAATCCAAAACGCACTTCAATTTATGCTCAGAGAGTTGAGAAGCATGGGTGAAAGTTATGGTGCGAGTAGAGTAATAATAAGGCATCATATTGTTTTGATACGTTATGCGCATGCTTTGGCTTATCGCGATCTTTTAGTACGGCAGGCTAGACTTGATTTAGATAATGATAAGAAAAATAGAGCGCTAGAAAAATATCGAATTGCGTTATCAGTTATGGAAAAAAATGCTTCTGTGAGTAGCTCGAAAAGAGAGATGGCACGTCTACAAAGCATGATACAGGAAGTTGAAAAGGTTTTATTTTCAAAGAACAATAAAGCGGAGCTCAAATAGAAGTTAGTTGGCGAATTTTATTCGTATTCGTACTTTTGAAGCCTGCAGGCGTTTCGTATATAAATATTACTAAGGTAAACTACTCATCATATGACAGCCGTTACCATTACAGTGCTTTTGCTCGTTATCGGTGGATTTATTGCCTTCGCAATTTTTCTGCAGTTAAAAGAGCAGGCTCGATTGGAAAAATTGCGTAAAGTGACAACGCTTAATAATCAATTGCGTCAGGTGCGTCGCTATCTTGATGAGATGCCTCCCCAGTATCAGCCCAAAGATATGAGAATGTGGTTATTTTCTCGAATGATCGCTATATACGATCAGCTTATTGAATTGCAACCAGATCCAACATTAACTCGTCGTCGCGGTCATTTAGCAGAAGAAATGGCAGAGTTCCAAACGAACACGCAGAAAAGACGTGCTAAGCCGATGAATGATGAATTGCTTATAATAGAAGTAAAGCGCCTCTTTGAGTCCTTCAAATCCTATTTAATTTTATCGCAGAAAGAAAAAACCATCGATCAAGATGTTGTTTATCGATACAGTAAGTTATTAAATTTTTATCACTACAAAGTTAACTCGGATTATCATGCCTACCTTGCTCGTAAGGCGTTTTTGAGTGGTCAAATGGACACAGCTATAGAAATGTATAAAGAGGCTTTGTCGCAATTAACACCCATCAAAGAGTCTGTCGAAGCTCAACCTGCTATTCTTAAGCTTAAAGATCTGCTGCAAGAAATTGAAGATGATCTTGCTTTGCAAAAAGCAGAAGAAGAGATGACTAAAAATATGGATAGTGAAGATGAGGGGGAGTTGGATGATGAATGGAGCAAGTTTATTGAGGACTCCACATTTAAAACAAAAAAACATTTTTAGTTTCCCTTCTTTTTATATTTTAAGAACAAGTCCATTTATCTGTATTTTAGTGCTTGCTACTTATGCTAAGTCATGAGAATTTTGTCTCGTAAATTACTACATGTTAGATAAGGATCTCTTGTGAATTTAGCACTGCTCTCCGCTTTTATACCGACCTTCTTTTTTGTCTCTATTACGCCAGGCATGTGTATGACATTAGCCATGACGTTGGGAATGACTATTGGCGTTAAGCGCGCACTTTGGATGATGCTGGGTGAGTTAGTCGGTGTTGCAACTGTGGCTATCTTATCCGCGATTGGTGTTGCTGCATTATTATTGAATTATCCTAGTGTGTTTATGGTGTTGAAATATATAGGCGGTGCCTATCTTGCCTTCGTTGGGATTCAGATGTGGTTGTCTAAAGGTAAAATGGCCATTAAAGCGGACGCCACTGGAGTCAAGCCTGCTTCACGTTTAGATTTAATCTCACAAGGTTTTGTGACCGCAATTGCTAATCCTAAGGGCTGGGCTTTTTTTGTCGCTTTATTGCCACCTTTTTTAGATGCTAGTCGCCCACTTACTGGTCAATTGATTGTATTAATTGCCATCATTTTAACGCTCGAACTCACTTGTTTGCTTATTTACGCTGCAGGCGGGAGAACTTTAAAATCTATTCTTATGCAAAGTGGTAATGTACGCATCATGAACCGTATTGCTGGTACATTAATGGTTGGTGTTGGTGTATGGCTCGCGATCGGTTGATTGTTCGTTAATAAAATGTGGAATGAACAATATTGAATAGACTAAGAAGGCGCTTTCGAGCGTCTTTTTGTATTTGAGCTTGTCGTTTTTGTGCTGATAGATTTCGTTCCGGTTGTTTTTCTTGTACTTGTCGTCCTTTTGTTTGTTGAGCCTTTTCGTTTAGCGAAAGGATTTTTTGTTGGCGGCGGTAGGTTGTGTAATGCGGATGTCGGCATATCTCGGGAAGCACTTAGTAACTGATTTAAGTTGCCTTCTAAATTTGTCATGAATTCTTGATAACTTGCTTCTCCAAGACTAATACTGTTAAGAGCTGACTCCCATTTTGCCGTCATATCAGGAGTGACCAGTTGCTTAGGTAGACAATCAATAAAGGCACGCCCTGTTTGGCTGGCGTGAATTTGTTTACCTTGTCTCATCAAAAAGCCTCGTTTGAAAAGTAACTCTATAATGCTCGCTCGCGTCGCTTCTGTACCTAAACCATCGGTCTCTTTCAGTATTGCTCGAATGTCTTTATCAGTCACAAAGCGACTGATACCGGTCATGGCAGCCAGTAATGTCGCGTCAGTGAAAGCTGCCGGTGGCGTAGTGACTTTCTCTTGGACTTGCCCTTGTATACACCAGAGTTCTTCATTCTTACTTAGCTTTGGTAGCTCGTTTTGGTTTTCATCTTCTGGGTCTTTACTTTTGTTTTTATTGGGTAAAAGCGCTTTCCAGCCAAGTGCAATCGGTGTATTACCTTTCGCTTCAAAGAGTCCACCTTCAATTTCCAATTTGATGTAAGACGCCAAATAATCGTATTCAGGATAAAACTGCATAAGATATTGGCGGGCAATCAAGTTAAATACCAGCGCCTCTGTTTTGGAAAGTGATGCCGCTTTGTGAGCTTGAGTTGTTGGAATAATAGCGTGGTGAGCCGTGACTTGTTTATCGTTCCACGCTTTACTTTTTCGTGATGCATTGGCGTTCTCTGCGCCTTGTTTTATATCACCTCCCGAACGTGTGAGAGCGGCGATAATAGCTGCAGCGTCTTTGTGCTGTTGAGTGGGTAAATAACGGCAATCGGATCTAGGGTAGGTGATTATCTGATGACGCTCATAAAGAGCTTGGCAAGTATCTAACACTTGCTGGGCGGAAAGAGAAAATGCTTTTGCTGCATCAATTTGAAGTGCTGACAAACTGTAGGGTAGTGGTGCTGGTTGCTTCTTTTGTTTGTAATTTGCTTCAATCACAATCGCTGGTTTATTGGTAATGCGATTGGCGACGTTTTGCGCAAGCGGCAAGCTTAGCACTCGGTTTTCATCGTCCATGTAAGGTTGGCAAGCTTCACTAGGCAACCATTTAGCTTGAAATATGGCATCTTGAGTTGTTTGTATGCTCGCCCATACTTGATAAAAGTCTTTTGGAAAAAAGGCTTCTCTTTCTTTGTCCCTAGCAGCAACAAGTCCTAGTACTGGCGTTTGCACTCGCCCAATAGATAGAACACCTTGGTAGCCAGCTTGACGGCCCCTGATGGTATAAGCACGTGTTAGGTTTAAGCCGAACAACCAGTCTGCACGAGCGCGGCCCAACGCCGATCGAGATAGCGCCGCAAATTCATTATTTGAACGCAAATTGCTAAGTGCTTGCTTTACCGCAGAAGGTGTTAAGTCATTCACCAAAAGTCGTTGAGTGTTTTTCAGTTTCTGTGCTGGAACCTTGGTGTAGTGAAGTACTTCATCGACCAGCAATTGGCCTTCTCTATCCGGGTCTCCTGCATGAACTAAAACAGTGGCTTTTTTAATCAATTTTTTTAAAATGCCAAGTTGTTTCTTTGTGTTGGCTTTTTCTTGCCATTGCCAGTCAGTCGGAATGATAGGCAAGTGGTCTAAATTCCAACTTTTATAAGCTGGATTATATTGATGAGGCTCAGCTTGTTCGAGCAAGTGGCCGATACACCAACTAACGCAGTCACCATTAGGCAACCAAATACAGCCCTCTTCTTTTTTTTGTGGTGAGGGAAGGGCGGCGGCAATGGCTCGGGCAAGGCTGGGTTTTTCGGCAATATAAAGAATCATAAATACACTTACTGTTTATATATACAGTAAGTGTATCGGACACAGAGAAGTGTGACTAGAGTAACGTGTTATTTTATTGGCACAACAGCTATTTTATCGGTACAACCGTTACTTTATCGGTACAACTAGCACTGGAATTGAGCTGGTGTGAATGACTTTATTTGCCGTTGAGCCAATGATCATTTGGCTCAGTCGGCCATGTGTTCGGCTATTCATAACAATTAAATCAGCATTTTTTTCTTTTGCAATGCGCTGAATAGAGTCAGCTGGAGCGCCATTGACTATCAAGGTTTCAGGAGCTGTTTCTAAACTAGACAGTTCTTCTGAATACTTTTCCATAAATTCAGCTAGCAATTTATCCATGCGTGTATTGATGTCTGTGATGGCATCTTTGCGCATTGCATTTCTAACTTCTTCGGTAATATAGTTGTTTATCATATTTGATGCTTGAGCATTTAAAGGCTCAATTGCATGCATTAATATGACTTTTGCCCCATGAGTTTTGGCTAAGCTCAGTACTAGCTCCATAGCGGCCTGTGTTTTACTGTCTAGATCGCAAGCGTAAACAATGGTGTTTATTTTAGGTAACATGGCAAGATCCTCTTTTAATGTACCTATAGCTTAATCTTTTTAACTTTTGCTGCTCTGATCTGTGTCAATTATCGTTGTGCTTATTTGATGAGTGGTAAGCGATAAGCTATTGGAAGCTTGTCGATTGCCATGATTAGCAAATAAAAAACAGCTCATTGATGACAAGAAGATAAAGCTAATAAACAGCATACCCCAATAATCGGTCGGCTTTTTATCGTTTATATATCTCTTTGGAGACGGGATAAAGCTCTTATGTTTCATAACGCACTCCTGAATGAATATAGATTTATTAAATGATAATGAATATCATTTAATAAATCTATAGGGCTGATTAATATATTTTCACTGCTTAGGTTTTGGTAAGTCGAGGCGTTTGAAAAACAAGCTCATGAGATTTGCCTATGTTATGATACGCGTTCAATTTTTTAGTAAACGAATAAGAGAGTGTAAACATGTCAGAACTGTCGTTCGACTCTAACGAAGCAAAAATCGCATACGGCATTGGTCGTCAAATTGGTGATCAACTACGTGGTAGCGATCTTGGTGAATTGTCTCTAACGCATCTTTTTGCTGCGATTGAAGATGCACTAAACGGAACTGAAATGCGTGTTCCTGGCGCAGAGCTAGAAGCTGCTTTTGCTGAACTACAGCAAAAAATGGAAGAAAAAGGCCGTGCAGAGTCTGAAGAGAATGTGAAAGCGGGCGAAGACTTTCTTGCTACAAACAAAACAAAAGAAGGCGTTCAAACGACTGAAAGTGGTCTGCAGTTTGAAGTTCTTGAAGAAGGTACGGGTGCAACACCAAGCCGTGAAGCGACTGTTCGTGTACATTACGAAGGCCGTTTGATTGACGGACAAGTATTCGATAGCTCTATTGCTCGTGGCGAGCCAATTGAATTCCCTCTAACTGGCGTTATCGCAGGTTGGACTGAAGGTCTTCAGTTGATGAAAGAAGGCGCGAAGTACCGTCTTACTATCCCTGCTGAATTGGCTTACGGCGCTCAAGGCGCTGGCGCGATGATTCAACCTTTCTCTGTTTTACAATTCGATGTTGAGCTAATTGCTGTTGTTTAATGAAATAGCTTAAAGCAATACATTAAAAACAGTGTATTAAGAGAAATGCATAAAAAAGCGAGTCGACCCATATCGGATGACTCGCTTTTTTGTTTTAAATGGGCTGGTAAAGATAAAGCTAAATGTCTCGTTCCATGTGAATATGCATTTTTCCAGCTTCTAAAAAGACTTTACCATCACCGTGAAATTTTTGTTTTTCATAGAAGGTCTGTACGTCAACTTGAGCATGCAAAAAGACTTTGCGAACTCCCATCTCTCTGGCAACTTTCATTGCTCGGTTTAACAGCATTTCACCATAACCCTGATGACGATATGCAGGTAAAACAGCAAGTCGACTAATTTGTCCGTTTTCTGTTAAGCGGCAGGTTCCTGTAGGAACCGCTGTCGTACCAAAGGATACAAAGTGTACGGCGTCTTCATCTAGCTCGTCCCATTCGTCTTTTGGGTCGATACCTTGCTCAATGATAAAGACTTGTTTGCGCACAAAGGTAAGCTGATCTTTGCTGCTGTTCCAGTCTGACGTTAAAACCTTCATGTGAATACCTTACTTAATATTGCGTTCTTTTATTCTTCTGGTGCAACCAATTCGATCAGCCCTTGCTGGCGAATGAGAAAGCGCACAAGAGGTTCTAGATCTGTATTTTGTTTCAAATCTAGCCCAGAAAAATCAAACTCAACTTGATGGCAAACGGCTTCAACAAAGCTCGTTAGTTCTGCATCCACAAGTAAGTGTTCACCGTTACAAAACACGCTAATCTTACCTTTGTTCTCAGTGTTCTGTTGAACATAGTAACAAATACGCGCATCGCCAGGGCGAATAAAAGTTTGACCTTGTGTCGCACTGCTAAATGCTTCGTTTAATTCTTCATGATTCAGTGGTACGAGGTATTCAGGATACTTGCTCTCGCTCATCGTTTCCCCTAACCATTCAGCCAGTAGGTCGGGCTGATTAATAAGGCGAGCCAGTTGTGTTTGTAGGTATTGAATATCGTCTTTGCTGATGTGCGCACTGTGTTGACGATTTGCTGTTTCAGGTGCGGCAAAGCGATCTTTAACATTGTCAGCTTCGCAAAGTTTATCGCGAATACCTGTTAAGACATCTTGCATACTTGGCGCACGAAAACCGATGGAATAAGTCATGCACTCGTCGTCTAATGATCGGCCATTGTGTGCAAAGTTAGGCGGCAAATATAGAATATCGCCAGCTTCCACTTCCCAATCCATTTCTGAATTGACAGGGAAGTTGTCTAAAATATGTAATTTGATGTTGGGGATCGCAGAATCTTGGTATTCATCTGGCGACAATACCTGCCATCGACGTTTACCTGATACTTGTACTAAGAACACATCGTATTGGTCGTAATGTGGGCCAACACTACCGCCTTCTGTTGCATAGCTTACCATGACGTCGTCTAAGCGCCAGCTGGGTAAAAACTCAAATCGTTCTTTAAGTGTTTGGACTTCTGGTACCCAATGGTCAACGGCTTGAACTAATAACGTCCATTCTTTTTCAGGCAAGGTAGCAAAAGTGTCTTCGGTAAAAGGTCCTTGGCGCATTTCCCAAGGTCTTAGTCCGTTCTCGATCACAATACGAGATTCAATTTCTTCTTCCATTGCCATGCCTGCAAGCTCATCGGCTTCCAATGGCACAGCGAAATCGACAAGACCACCGCGAATTAACAAAGGCTTTTTCTGCCAATATTCGTCGATAAAGGTTTGGGCTGTCATGCCACCAAGAATAGCCAACGGTGTATTTAGATCTGTCATAAATCGCTCAATAAAAAAGAACAAAGAAAGTAGTGATATTGCTAAAGATTAGCAGCCTTGAAGGCAAAAAGAGCCGATAAATCGGCTCTTTTATTTACTTGTTAAAGTAAGACTTAGTCACGAATCGCTTTCGCTTGTGCAACAGCGTTACCGATGTAAGTGCTTGGTGTTAGCGCTTTCAATTCGGCTTTGGCTTGCTCAGGCATTTCTAGCGTATCGACAAAAGCTTCGATAGTCGCTTGGTCGATAGTGCGGCCACGAGTTAGCTCTTTTAGTTTCTCGTATGGAGATTCGATGCCGTAGCGACGCATAACGGTTTGAATTGGCTCAGCCAATACTTCCCATGCATTATTTAAATCTGCTTCAAGACGTGCAGCGTTGATTTCCAACTTGCTGATGCCTTTTAGAGTTGCTTGGTAAGCTATCAAGCTGTGAGCTAAACCAACGCCAAGGTTACGAAGAACCGTAGAGTCAGTTAGGTCGCGCTGCCAGCGTGAGATTGGCAGTTTAGCGCTCAAGTGGCCCATGATTGCGTTCGCAATACCCAAGTTGCCTTCGGAGTTTTCGAAGTCGATTGGGTTAACTTTATGCGGCATGGTAGAAGAACCAATTTCGCCAGCAATGGTTTTTTGCTTGAAGAAGCCCATAGAAATGTAGCCCCACACATCGCGGTCGAAATCGATCAAGATGGTGTTGAAGCGGCAAATGGCGTCGTATAGCTCTGCGATGTAATCATGAGGTTCAATTTGAGTCGTGTAAGGGTTCCAAGTCAAACCCAGGGAAGTAACGAACGCTTCAGCGTGTGCTTGCCAATCCACATCAGGGTAAGCCGAAAGGTGAGCATTGTAGTTACCTACAGCACCGTTGATTTTGCCTAAAAATTCAACGTTTTCGATTTGCTTAAGTTGGCGGCTAAGGCGCGCAGCAACGTTAGCCATTTCTTTACCAACTGTGGTTGGTGAGGCAGTTTGGCCATGCGTACGAGACAACATAGATTGTTCAGCGTGCTCGATTGCTAGATCTTGAACTGCTTTGATGACGTTTTTAAGCTCTGGAGTAATGCCTTCTTCCAATGCTTCACGCAACATTAATGCATGAGATAAGTTGTTGATGTCTTCTGATGTACAAGCGAAGTGAACAAATTCAGAAATCGCTGCTAACTCTGCGTTATCAGCCATTTTGTTCTTAATGAAATATTCCACTGCTTTGACATCGTGGTTCGTGGTTTTCTCAATATCTTTAATAGCTTGTGCATCAGCTTCGCTGAAGTTATCTGCAAGCTGATCTAATAAAGCGCTGGCTTCATTGCTCAATGCTGGAACTTCAACAATTTGTGGGTGTTTGGCAAGAGCCTGTAGCCAGCGAACTTCGACTATGACTCGCATACGCAGCAAACCATACTCGCTCACGGAGCGACGTAGTACGTTTGTTTTCGATCCGTAACGACCGTCGATAGGGGAAATTGCATTTAAGCTAGTTAATTCCATTGAGATAACGCCTCGAACATGGTTTTCAGGGAGCCGCTATTATAGGCAAAAGCGCGGCCTACCGCTACGCCAGACTGTATATTTGCAGAAGGCGGTTTAGTTTTAATGAGCTTATAAACAGTTGGTCTTTTGTTCTGTTTATTAATTACTCGTTTTTTTGAGTATATTTTTGTTAAATCAAGGTGTTTTAAACTCTTCTCACTTGTATGATGCTGCCAAATTAACGCCCTTTTAGAAGTTATTTAGGAAAGTATTGAACATGAAGATCAGCCGTATCATGAATTTGGTCATTGTTATTGTATTGGTAGCCTTGTCTGCGCTTTATTTACTTAGCAAGCAGGGCTTAACTCGTAACGAAGCTGCCATTCGTCAGCAAGTAGTTATCTCTGATGCTGTATCTGCTATGAAGGATGCTCGTTATTACGTTGTGCAAGTGCAACAGTTTTTGACGGATATGGGCGCAACGCGCAGTGATGAGGCGTTACCCGAAGTTGATGCGAGCATGAAAAGTGCTATGAAGAGCTTACAAGAACTGACTCGAATCATGCCTAGTTACCGCTCTCGCGTAAATGAGTTAGAGCAGCAATTGAAACAGGTTTACAAAGTAGGTCGAGAAATGGCCTCTGCTTATATTAATAATGGCACTGATGCTGGTAATAGTTTAATGAAAGGCGCTGGTGGTCTAGATCAAGAATCGGCGCGTTTGGCTCAATCATTAGAGCAAATTGCTAATGAGTTATCTGATCAACTTGATAAAAGTGCAGTAGCTTCGATTGAGACTCTTGAAGATTCTAAATTTTTATCTTTGATCAGCAGTTTAATTTCGGGTGTTGTGATTGTTGGTGTGATAGTTGTTTTACGTCGCCGTGTGCTTCCAGATTTAAATTCGCTTGAATCGTCTCTGCATAATATTTCTGTTGGTGCCCGCGATTTAACGGTTCGCCTTGATGATAAGGGCAATGATGAGTTGTCCTCCGTCGCACACAGTTTTAACGTGTTTATTAAGGGTATCCATTCTCTTGTTGTGACTCAGCAGGGTCAATCAGCTCAGTTGTCGGTAGCCGGCGAGCAAATGCTGGTTGCCTCAAATAAAACGCGTATTGGTATGCAGGGGTTGCAAAAAGAAACATCGGGTATTGCTAGTGTTGTTGCAGAGATGCAAACCACAGTGCGTCATGTTGCTAACAGTGCTGATGCAGCGGCGACAGCTGCGAAAGAATCCGATTACATAGCAAAAGAAGTAGAGTCGGTTGTGAATAACAGTGTTTTATCAATTCAACAATTATCTGAAGGCGTTGAAAAAGCATCACGAGTGCTTCAGGCCTTGGAAAAAGAAACCTCTGATGTTGGTAGTATCTTAGATTCGATTCGAGGCATTGCCGATCAAACTAACTTGCTCGCATTGAATGCTGCGATTGAAGCGGCTCGTGCCGGTGAGCAGGGACGTGGTTTTGCTGTCGTTGCTGATGAAGTTCGAACGCTTGCTAAGCGCACTCAGGATTCCACAGAACAAATTCAGATAATGATTACTCAATTACAAAAAGGCTCGCAAGATGCAGTACTTGTAATGGGCGAAAGTAAGCAACAAGCAGAGCAAAGTGTTGCTCAGTCATTAAAGGCAAAAGAAGCCTTGCATACGATTACGTCTTCTATGGGGAATATTTCCGCCATGGCTATTGAGATTGCATCGGCTATGGAACAACAGGCAGCTGCTTCAGAAAATATTGATGGACGAATTCGTTCTATTCGTGATGAAGCGGAACTAACAAGTGAAAACGCTGAGCAGTCAAACGTGGCGGCTAAGCAAGTGTTGGGGCAATCTAAAGCTTTATCTGATCTTATCTCTAGTTTTAAGGTCTAACTTTAAGGTTAGGTGTGATTTAGCAATGAAGTATGGCGGTTTGTTAATTAACTGGTAAATCGCAATAGAGCATAAAAAACAGATCAAATAGACAAAGAAAAGCTCGAGTAACTGAGTTACTCGGGCTTTTTTATGTCATTTACTTGGCTTTAATAAATAGACTTAAAGCGTTGCTAATGCTGTATTGAAGGTTGTGCTAGGACGCATGATCTTAGCGACTTCAGTTAGGTCCATGTGGTAGTAACCAGATAGGCCAGAAGGTTTGCCTTGTACTGCTGCTAGTTCAGCAACAATCTTGTCTTCGTTGTCTGCTAACTGTTTTGCAAGAGGCGCGAATTTCGCCGCTAATGTTGCATCTTCAGTTTGTGCAGCAAGTTCTTGAGACCAGTAAAGCGCTAGGTAGAAATGGCTACCACGGTTATCGATTTCGCCAACTTTACGAGAAGGAGACTTGTTAGTGTCTAGTAATTTGCCTGTTGCTTTATCTAAGCACTTAGCAAGAATTTTTGCTTTCTCGTTGTTGTGCTTGATACCAAGTTCTTCGAAAGATACCGCTACTGCAAGGAATTCACCTAAAGAGTCCCAACGAAGGTAGTTTTCTTCCATAAGCTGTTGTACGTGCTTAGGAGCAGAACCGCCTGCGCCAGTTTCATACATGCCGCCGCCGTTTAGCATTGGTACGATAGACAGCATTTTCGCAGACGTGCCTAATTCCAAGATTGGGAACAAGTCAGTCAGGTAGTCACGTAGAATGTTGCCTGTTACTGAAATAGTGTCTTTGCCACGAATAATGCGTTCCATAGAGAAACGGATTGCTTCGTTGTAAGACATGATGCGAATGTTTAGACCGCTTGTATCATGGTCTTTTAGGTAAGCTTCTACTTTTTTACGAAGTTCGTTATCGTGTGCACGTTCGTCTTCTAGCCAAAACACAGCAGGAGTGTCAGATTGGCGAGCTCGAGTCACACCTAATTTCACCCAATCACGGATTGGCGCGTCTTTAGTTTGGCATGCACGCCAGATGTCACCTTTTTCGACATTGTGCTGCATTAGAACTTTGCCGTTTGCATCTACAACACGCATCACACCATCGGCTTTCATTTCGAACGTTTTGTCGTGAGAACCGTATTCTTCTGCTTTTTGTGCCATTAGGCCAACGTTTGGCACAGTACCCATTGTTACTGGATTGAATGCACCATTGGTTTTACAGAAGTTGATAGTTTCTTGGTAAATACGAGCGTAAGTGCTGTCTGGAATAACAGCTTTAGCATCGTGTGCTTTGCCATCACGGCCCCACATTTTACCAGAGTTACGTATCATCGCAGGCATAGAGGCATCAACGATTACGTCACTTGGTACGTGCAAGTTAGTGATGCCTTTGTCAGAGTCAACCATCGCTAGTTCAGGGCGTGTTTTATAAACGTCTTGAATGGCTTGTTTGATCTCTTCTTGTTTCGCTTCAGGAAGGCTTTGAATTTTGTCGTAAACGCTACCTAAACCGTTGTTTGGGTTAACGCCGATTTCTTTGAAAAGCTCGCCGTATTTCTCGAAAACGTCTTTGTAGAAAACGGTTACCGCATGACCAAATACGATTGGGTGAGAGACTTTCATCATGGTTGCTTTTAAGTGCACAGACCACATGATGTTGTCTTCTTTTGCTTCTTGTAGTGTCGCTTCAAAGAAAGCGCGAAGCTTTTTGGTGCTGATGTTCATGCTGTCGATGATTTCGCCAGCAAGAAGAGGAAGTGACTTTTTCACTTCAACGGAGCCGTCTGCGCCAACGAATTCTAGGCTAACTGTTTGCGCTGTATCCATAGTGACGGACTGCTCAGAAGAGTAGAAATCACCGTCACGCATGTAATCAGCGTGTGAAATTGATGTTTTGCTCCATTTGCCCATTGAGTGTGGGTTTTTGCGAGCGAAGCCTTTAACTGCTGCAGGTGCGCGACGATCAGAGTTGCCTTGACGTAGTACAGGGTTTACTGCACTACCAAGAACTTTAGAGTAACGGGCTTGAATGTCTTTTTCTTCGTCTGTTTGTGGGTTTTCTGGATATTCAGGAAGACCGTAACCTTCAGCATTCAACTCTTTAATTGCAGCGTTCAGCTGTGGCAAAGAAGCGCTGATATTAGGTAGCTTAACAATGTTTGCTTCAGGGTCTGCGGTTAGGTCACCTAGGAATTTTAGGCCGTCTTCAGCTTGTTTGTCTGCCGGAAGTAGGTCTGCAAAAGCAGAAATAATACGACTAGCCAAAGATATGTCTGTCAGTTTTAATTCGATGTCTGCTTCTTTGGCGAAAGCGCCAAAGATAGGAAGTAGAGACGCGGTTGCCAGAGCTGGCGCCTCATCAGTAAATGTATAGTAAATGGTTTGTTTCGTTGACATGTAATTCCCCTAAAATTTCAGGCATTAGCCTATTGAATCGAAGATGACTTTTAGCCGCCATTCCCTAATTTAAACTGCTCTTACAGGTTAACCCGCACAGGTTAAAAATTTGTACGATATACTACATAAAAAAACAACGTAGAGATATTGGCTCTCAGATATAGTGGAAATTGATTTCAATTATTCGCTGAGGCTTTTGCTCAACCACTTTGATTGCCAATCGCCCGTTAAAGGTTATTTATTAGGCATAAAAAAAGACCCAGTGGGTCTTTTAAGCATTAATGACGTGACTCTAGTGCATTCAATAATGCTTTTCGTTTAAAAATCAAATGCCAGCGTTTACCGCCTAGTTGTCGCCATAGCATGGCAGCACGAATTCCAGACATTAGAATGGCTCTAACTTGGTTAGCAACTTGTGGTTGCTGTAAAAAACGACTGTCGCCATGTACTTGAATACGAAAGGATAACTTGCTCAAGGTGTCTTGATACATGCCTGAAATCGACGCCAACATGTTTTCGTGTAGAACGCTCTCGTAATGGGCTTTTTTCTGCTCGATTTGAGCGATTTTTTGCCCAATAGTGGACAGCATCTCTGGTGTCTTAGCCAGTTTGTTTTCTAGATGAATTAAGCTAAGTGCATATCTAAGAGTGTCAGGGTTTACACTGCTGCGTTCTTTGCCTAAGGCTTGTCGAGAGATTTTTCTTCCTAGGGCAAGATTGGTTGAGCAATCCCATTGGCCACCATAAATATCTTCAGTAGAGGCTGCGTTAACCATTAATAGGCTTTCTAGTAATGGTTGTAGGCTGGCATTATCCACCTGACCTGTTTTCGCTAAAATCGACACCAATTCTGCCGCTTGAAATATGGCGGACAGGGCGATGGTTTGCTCTTTCTCTCTACTACTCACGCTTTCTCTCTCAATAATTACTTGTTAAAGGCGACGTTAATTATGCCGCCACCAAGACAAACTTCATCTAGATAAAACACCACGGATTGGCCAGGAGTGACTGCTCGTTGAGGTTCTACAAAGGATACTTCAACACGGCCATCGGCTAATTCATTGATGGTACACTCTTGATCTGGTTGGCGATAACGGCATTTTGCTTTACACGTTAGCGGAAAAGCTGGTTTTTTTCTTGCAACCCAATCGAAGTTGTCGGCAATTAAATGCGTTTTAAATAACGACTCGTGTTGTCCGCCTTGCGTTACGATTAAAACATTGCGCTCTAGGTCTTTCTCAACTACATACCATGGATCGTCGGAGTATTTAGCTAGACCGCCAATGCCCAAACCTTGGCGTTGGCCAATAGTGTGATACATCAAACCGTGGTGACGAGCAATTTTGTCACCCTCAAGGGTTTCTATATCACCCGGTTGAGCGGGTAAGTATTGCTCTAAAAAATCTTTGAAGCGACGTTCGCCGATGAAACAAATACCGGTGCTGTCTTTTTTGTTGTGAGTAACTAAGCCAAACTCTTCTGCTAAGCGGCGCACTTCTGGTTTTTCTAGTTCACCAACAGGGAAAAGTGTCTTGGCAATTTCGTCTTTGCCAACCGCGTACAAAAAGTAGCTTTGGTCTTTATTGCCGTCTAAACCTTTTAGCAGCAGCGGCTCTCCGTCTTTTTCTCCACGACGAACATAATGTCCAGTAGCAATGTAATCAGCATCTAATGCCATAGCGTATTCTAAAAACGCTTTAAATTTAATTTCTTTATTGCACAGGATGTCTGGATTCGGTGTGCGGCCAGCTTTGTATTCAGCCAGAAAGTGCTCGAAGACATTGTCCCAATATTCTGATGCGAAGTTAGCTGTATGCAGTTTTATGCCAAGTTTATCGGATACCGCTTGAGCATCAGCAAGGTCGTCTTTTGCTGTGCAATACTCTGTACCATCGTCTTCGTCCCAGTTCTTCATGAATAGGCCTTCAACCTGATAACCCTGTTGCATCAGAATAAGTGCTGATACGGAGGAGTCGACACCGCCAGACATGCCCACAATGACTTTTTTATCGTGATTGGCTGGTTGATCTGTTAGGTAGTGGCTTTCTTTCATGACCGGTTTTTTCTCGACTGTTAATTTAGTAATACGAAGAGGCATGGCCTCAGTGAATTTGATTGCACATTGTACTTCATTTTTGAGTGCTCGGCACAGGCGACAAGTACTGATCTGACAAGAATGATAAGGAAATAATGGGGTTGTTTTGCGAATCTTCAATGCAGGCTTTAATTAATGGGCTGCGATGAGTTAGTGCCATGATTTCTTCGTAAGTTAACCAGTGGCTAGAAACAATATCTTTATCGAGTGGTTCGTTGGTTTCACTAACAGCTTCGCATAAAAAACATAGGCGATGATAAGTGTCAGCACCTTCGTAAGGTGTAAAAGCATACATACCAAGTAAGCCAATGGGTTTCACAATCCAGCCAGACTCTTCTTTTGTTTCACGAATCACCGCTTCTATGGCGCTTTCGTTATTTTCGATGTGACCGGCTGGTTGATTTAGGACGAGTATTCCGTCTTGCCACTCCTTCACCATGAGATATTTTGTTTCCTTTGGATCCGAGTTGTCTTTTTTGACCAGTGCTGCGACGGTTAGATGAGGCAGCCTTTCTCTTTCTTTGCTCTTCAAACTGATTAACCTCTTTTAATAAATTGTCGGTTGGCTCTATGAAGTTCCATTGGCCTACTATTGTATTTTCTAGAGTATAAGGACCAATGGCATAACGAATTAATCTAAGCGTAGGGAAACCGACTGCGGCTGTCATTCGACGAACTTGTCGATTTTTACCTTCGCGGATTTGCAGTGATAGCCAGCTAGTAGGGATGTTTTCCCTATGGCGAACCGGAGGAATTCTTTCCCAAACGTCTGGTTCTGCCATACGTTCAGCTTGTGCTGGCTTGGTGAGGCCATCTTTTAGCTCAACGCCTTGTCTTAGTTTTTCTAAAGCTTCGGGCGAAATCTCGCCTTCGACCTGAACCCAGTAAGTTTTGGGGAGCTTGAAATCGGGTGATGCTATCACGTGTTGTAATGCACCTTGATTAGTCAAAAGTAAAAGGCCTTCAGAATCAAAGTCTAATCTACCTGCAGGGTAAAACTCAGGTATTTCAATGTATTGCGCAAGAGTAGACTTATCGCCTTCTGCAGAAAATTGGCTGAGTACTCGAAAAGGCTTATTAAATAAAATTAAGTTAGAGGGCATGAGTTCAATATATGATTGGGAAGAAAGGAAGGAGTCAAAAAAATAGAATAAAAGGGCACTTATCTTACTCCTCAAGATGAGGAGTAAGATAACAAATTCGCTTTAGGATAGCGATGATGTTTCTTTTTATGCTAGTTGAGTGTTTTTATCGCTGGAATGAGCGTCCTCTTGTTTAGCTTCCTGTTTAGTCTCTTGTTTAGGTATTGTTGGATTGATTTCAATCGCATGCAGGCCTCTTTCTCCTGGTTCAACGTCAAACGTAACCGCTTGACCTGCTTTTAGCGTTTTGTAGCCTTCGATATTGATGGCTGAATAATGAATAAATAAATCTTCATTAAAATCTTCCGACACAATAAAACCATAGCCTTTTGCGTTGTTAAACCACTTCACTGATCCGTGATGCATGAGTCACTCCTTATCCACTCAGTCGATGTTTGCTTATATCATCAAAAATGAGTAATGATGACGATAAGCGCGTTAAAAAACATAGCTCGGATAGCGTAGATTGCTAAATAGGTGCAAATTGTTTTTGGCCAATCAATGCTAGAATTTCATTTGTAAACATTGATTGCACATTTGGTCACCCCAATAAAGAGCGTAGAAGCCCTTTTAGTATTTGTAAAATCCAAGTGGTAATCTATTACTCATAAAAAGTCGTATATAAGTAGTAATGAGTCAACTTTTGGCAAATTACGTAAAAAATTGTAGCCTCAGAGGCATGGGATGATTACAGATCAACAAATTAGACTAGTATCAGAAGATGATGAGCAACACGGGCATTCCAGTATTGCAATTGCTCCTGAAGAAACCGAATTAAAACCACCTTCAATGTATCAGGTGGTGTTGTTTAATGATGACTATACGCCAATGGATTTTGTCGTATTTGTTTTACAGAGGTTTTTTTCTATGGATGGGGAGAAAGCTAATCAGGTAATGTTAGAAGTACATCAAAAAGGGAAAGGAGTTTGCGGTATTTATCCTTTTGATATTGCTGAAACCAAAGTAGCAATGGTACAACAGTTCGTGGAACAAAATGAGCACCCCTTAATGTGCGACCTACAAAAGGTTGACTGATTCAGAGTGAGGGAATAGCAATGTTAGATAAAGAACTAGAACAAACCCTGAACACGGCTTTTAAAGCGGCGCGTGACAAGCGCCATGAATTCATGACGGTTGAGCATTTATTATTAGCTCTTATTGAAAATGGCGCTGCTTCAAGCGTCCTCAAAGCATGTGGTGTGAATTTAGATACCTTAAGTAAGGAGCTTGAGGAATTTGTTGATAGTACGACACCTCTAATCCCTGAAGACGACGATGAACGTGAAGTTCAGCCAACTTTAGGTTTTCAGCGCGTATTACAGCGTGCGGTTTTTCATGTTCAATCTTCTGGCAAACGCGAAGTCACTGGTGCCAACGTGCTGGTGGCTATTTTTAGCGAACAAGAAAGTCAAACAGTCTACTTACTAAAACGACATGGTGTGGCAAGAATTGATGTTGTCAATTACGTTGCCCACGGTATTTCTAAAACTGGCGAAGCCTCTTCTCAAGACATGGATCATGATGACGAAGCAGAAGATACAGCGACTGCGCCGTTACAAAAATTCGCTACCAATCTTAACGAAGAAGCCAAAGCTGGAAAGATCGATAAATTAATCGGTCGTGAATACGAAGTGGAGCGAGTGATACAAACACTTTCTCGTCGTCGTAAAAACAATCCTTTGCTGGTTGGTGAGTCAGGTGTTGGTAAAACTGCCATTGCTGAAGGGTTAGCGCGACGTATTGTCGATGGACAAGTGCCAGATGTTATAGCTGATGGTGTTGTTTATTCCCTAGATTTAGGTGCTTTACTGGCAGGAACCAAATACCGCGGTGATTTTGAAAAACGTCTTAAGCAGTTGCTAGGCGAATTGAAAAAATTACCGAATGCGATTCTTTTTATTGATGAAATTCACACCATTATTGGTGCGGGTGCTGCATCTGGTGGGGTAATGGATGCTTCCAACCTCCTTAAGCCGGTATTGAGTTCTGGTGGCTTGCGTTGTATTGGCTCGACAACATTCCAAGAGTTTCGTGGTGTGTTTGAAAAAGACCATGCTTTGGCGCGTCGCTTCCAAAAAATCGATGTAAACGAGCCAAGTGTTGATGATACTTATCAGATCTTGAAAGGCATTATTGGTGCATTTGAAGAACATCACAAAGTGAAATACGAAGAGCCAGCTTTATTGGCGGCAGCGGAGCTTGCTCAGCGCTATGTGACAGATCGTCATATGCCTGATAAAGCAATTGATGTTGTAGATGAAGCAGGAGCTTACCAGCGCTTGCAGCCAGAAGGTAAGCGTAAAGCGGTTATCACGGTTGCAGATATTGAAGATATCGTCTCTAAGATCGCCAGAGTGCCTGTGAGAGCGGTTAACTCTGATGATAGGCAAGTACTGTCTAATCTTGAGCGTAATCTGAAAATGGTTGTTTTCGGTCAAGATAATGCTATTGATGCTTTGTCTGCTGCGATTAAGTTGTCTCGTGCTGGTTTAAAAGCTGAACAGAAACCTATCGGTTCTTTCTTGATGGCTGGTCCAACAGGTGTTGGTAAAACGGAAGTGACCAAGCAGCTAGCCAAGCAATTGGGCCTTGAGCTGATTCGCTTTGATATGTCTGAGTACATGGAACGCCATGCGGTATCTCGATTGATTGGTGCGCCACCAGGCTATGTTGGTTTTGACCAAGGTGGTTTATTGACAGAAGCTGTGACGAAAAATCCTCATAGTGTTGTATTATTGGATGAGATAGAAAAAGCTCACCCAGAGGTCTTTAACTTGCTTCTGCAAGTAATGGATCATGGCACCTTGACTGATAACAATGGACGCAAAGCAGATTTCCGTAATGTGATCTTAGTGATGACGTCGAATGCTGGTGCTCAAGAGTTGGCTCGTCGTTCAATTGGCTTCTCTAGTCAAGATAACTCGACGGATGGTATGGAGGTTATTAATCGAACCTTTACACCTGAATTTAGAAACCGTTTAGATGCTGTTATTCAGTTCCAGCAACTGGATGAACGTATTATCTTTAACGTGGTAGATAAGTTCTTGGTGGAGCTACAGGCGCAGTTAGACCCGAAAGGTGTCTTGCTAGAGGTCTCAGACACTGCCAGAGGCTGGTTAGCCAATAAAGGCTATGACCGTCAGATGGGTGCGCGTCCAATGGCTCGTGTCATTCAGGAGCATTTGAAGAAGCCTCTAGCGGATCATATCCTCTTTGGTGATCTTCATGATGGTGGCCATGTTAAAGTGGCTTTGGATGAAAAGAGTGATGAATTGAAATTTGAAGTCATCAAAGAGGCTGTTGTGCATTAGTTTTTATAAAATAATGCAACTGTCATGTCATAAAAAAACCGGACTTGGTCCGGTTTTTTTATGACATCAATTTAAGCTGCCCATGCTGGGTTGCTTAAATTAACGTGCGCGATAAACGATACGGCCTTTTGAAAGATCGTAAGGTGTTAATTCAACTTTTACCTTATCGCCAGTCAAAATGCGGATGTAGTTTTTACGCATTTTTCCAGAGATATGTGCAATTACAACGTGTCCGTTTTCTAGTTCGACACGGAACATGGTATTAGGCAACGTATCAATGATAGTGCCCTCCATTTCTAAGCCTTCTTCTTTTGCCACAATATGTGTCCTATGGTGTTAACTTACTATTATTTAGTAGACGCCGACCATACCAAGAGGAGGTCTGCAGACGAAGAGGAAAGATGTTCCTCTTTGGTCAATTGAGCGCTAAATAGCTTAATCATGATTGTGTATTTAGCGACGTCTGAATTTTGATCGAGCGTATTTTGCCTAAAAACGCAGCGTAAGGCAAACCTAGTTGCGTTTTCATGGTGTCTATTTTTGAGCTAAATCGGTTGTTTTTCAGGTTTTTTGCCAATACTTATGAGAACTGAGTTCTTTTTTATGTTTGGGATGAGTTGTTCTAAAACATCACAGAAATCTTCTCTGGGCATTTTTTTTGCGCCTAGAGACAGTAAATGATCCGATTCTACTTGGCAGTCTATCAACTTAATTCCGCAGTCCTTGGTTAGTTCGCAGAATGTTTTTAGGGCTATTTTGGATGCATTTGGAATGAGTGAAAACATAGATTCACCAAAAAACATATTGCCCATTGCTATGCCGTAAAACCCACCTACGAGTTTATTTTTCTGCCAAATTTCAATGGAGTGTGCATAGCCTAATTTGTGTAATTTGGTGTAAGCATTTTTAATGTCTTTTGATATCCAAGTACCTTCCTTGTCGGCTCGAAGGGCCGAGCAATAGCCGATTACGGACTCAAACTCTTGATTGACAGAAAATAGCCATTGATCTTTTTTTATCGCTTTTTTTAGCGATTTTGAAATATGGAAGTGATCTGGATTGAGTGTGCATCTTTGTTCAGGGTGCCACCACAAAATAGGATCAGGATCACTAAACCAAGGGAAAAAACCTTTGCTGTAGAGATGGAGTAATCGTGTTGAAGAAAGGTCTCCACCGATGGCGGATAACCCTTCGGGGTCGTCTAGTGCTTTGTTTGGGTTTGGTGTGTCGTACGGTGACTCTGATAGTAATATGAGTTCGTGCTTTTCACTGTTAGTGGAAGCTGACATGAGGTGATTGTGTTCCCAGTTTTTTTACGGATCATTTTTATTTACTGATTATAGTTTTTTTAATCATAAAAACTATCTTTGGATGTTTTTTATTAAAAAAACTAAAGAAAAAAAGCTGTGCACCGATAATTAAGATTGAGCAAGAAAAGATATTGTTCTTGCTACTTATTGACACAATGTTATTCTTAATTGTCTTTAATGTGCATGAATAACTTAAGAAAAATGTTCTTTAAGGCTCTTGTTGGGTGTTTTTCGTCCAAAAAAGGGTGCAAAATGAAAAAAAAAAGAAAAAAAGTGCAAGGAGTGCTTGACCCGTAATGGAAAACTTGGTTTTAATCGGTGCAGTCCTAAACAGTAATTCGAAAAGATAAGTCGAATGCGGTATTCGGAACTACAAGATATTTGCTTTTTTGACAACTGTCATGAAAGTGAAACTGATAGGTTTTAAGATACATGAGTCGTTGATTTAACAACGTTTCTTGGTTAGATGAAAATCGATCGATAGGTCTACAAGACCATATTATATAATATAAAGGGGAATCTTGAATGAAAGCGATTAAACTTGCTTCTGTGTTTGCGGTAACTGCTGTTGCGGCTGCTGTTTCTACTGCTACTTTCGCTGCTGATGCTATCATCACTGGTGAGGCTGGTGTTGAGTACACTACTTACAGCGGCGAATCTAAAGATACGCCTGACTTAGCTGATGGTACTGATCTAGGTGAATTAGAGCTTCACGTTGATACTGGTATTGTCTACGCTGAGCTTGAATTTAAAACTACTGGTGTTGATGAAGGTACTAAAATTGGCATGGAAAAACTGTACGTTAAACAAGGTGCAGTTTCCTTTGGTCGTTTTGATGGTACTGTAGCGACTGGTTCTTTCATGGGTATGGATGAGCTTTTTGGTGGTGTTGATTTAGTAACTGCTGCTAGCGATACAGACAATACAGGTGTTCGTTACAAAGTAACTCCGGAACTGACTATTGCTCTTGAAGCTACTCGTTCTACTGCAACTGAAGATTCAGACATCGGTTTTGCAGCTTCTTATGTGCAAGATTTTGGTGGCTTTAAAGCTGGTGTATCTGGTGGTGTAGTGGGTGATGCTAATTCTGCCAACGTTGGTGTTCAGACTGTTGCTGGCCCAGCTACTTTATCTTTGAACTACGGTATTGGTGAGCAAGGTACGGGTACTACTACTGATCGCGAGCAATTGACAGCCTCTGTTGCGTTTGCTGCTACTGATGCGCTGACATTGACTCTAGAATACTCAAATGAGCTAGAAAAAGAGCTAGATGGTACTTACTTCATTGCTGAATACGTATCTGGTGATTTGACTTATTACGTCAAAAACTACGCTGGTGACTTAGCTGCTGATAGTTCTACAAACGGCGCAGAGCAAACTACTGTTGGCGTTAAAACTTTCTTCTAAGACTTTTCTTTATAAAGAAGGCCTTTCTTAGTAAAAGCGAAAGCCAGCCCTTTGGGTTGGCTTTTTTTATGGTAAGCTTAGCGAACTTATGACTCAGCTGTATGGGGCATGTTTTGTTTTGATTAGCATAAGATAGGAAGGCGCGTTTTGTCAGAAAAAATGAGTGAGTCGGTACGATCACCAATTTGGGATATGTTTGCCAAACAAGCGGCATTTATTGCGGCTTTGTTGTTTTTATTCTTCTTTGGTTTGGCGACCTATACCTACAACCCAGATGATGCTGGTTGGTTTTATTCAGGTAGCGGCGCTGCAACTCAAAACTCTATGGGGCCAATCGGTGCCATTCTTGCTGATTTAGCATCTGGCTTTTTTGGATCTTTGTTTTATTCTTTGCCTCCTTTGTTTTTCTGGGTTGCTATAATCATATGGCGAAACCCACACTCTTTGTTACCACTTAATAATGCTTTGCTTTGTACTGTTGGTAGCATCTTATATTTATC
Source organism: Marinomonas sp. ef1 (assembly GCF_002806845.1). Classification (NCBI taxonomy): domain Bacteria; kingdom Pseudomonadati; phylum Pseudomonadota; class Gammaproteobacteria; order Oceanospirillales; family Oceanospirillaceae; genus Marinomonas; species Marinomonas sp. ef1. The sequence continues at coordinate 75,121 of NZ_NHTT01000016.1, forward strand.
ATTTGGCTCTGTTTTATGTTTTTTACATACGGTTGGTGAGCCTTCATTGCAATATGGTACTGGTGGGATATTGGGGCGTGGCCTTGGGATTTTGTTGTATGGCTTTATTGGTTATGATGGTGCAACCTTAGTTAGTTTGGCTTTGGTGATTTTGTCTTTTACTTTATTGTCTCAAGTTCATTGGTTAGGGGTGATGGACAGTTTAGGTGAGAGGGCTTACACCTTTGTTATGTATGTTCGCCAAAAATGGGCGAATAGCCGTGAAGCAAAAGCCAGTAAAAAAGCCAGCGCTGCTGACAGTGTTAATATTGCTGATGAAGCAGAGGAACCTGCGATTGTCAGAAAGAGAAGAAAAGCTTCTATTGAACCGACGAAAGTTGAGCCTGTCGTTAAAGAGCAGTCAAATCCTAACGTTTTATTTGAAGATTCATTAGGTGAGGAATCTCATCTAGAGGAAGGTAAGAAATCGAGGTTTCGTTTGCCTTCTCTGTTTTCAAGATCTAAATCTGCTAAAGCAGATGAATCGCACGCGGATTTACCAATCACTCATGAAGAGCCTGCGTTTGGTGGTTTAGATGATTTGTCTGTTGACGGCCTATCCTTTGATGATAAAGACGTCAATTTTGGCGATACTCTTTATATCGAAGAGTCTTGGTCAGCAAAACATGATGATTCTGCAAAAGACAAGATTGCTCAACCTAAACAAACAGCAGCGAAGCCTTTTGAATGGGAGGATGAGGATAAGCAAGAGGTTGTTCCCTCAAGTATTTCTAAAGAGCAAGCTGATGCCATGCTGTTTAATGATGACAAACAGCCTTCGACGATTCCTCCAGCACATAAGCCTGCATTTCGTACTCTGTCTGAAGCTAAACAGCTAGATTCCCTTAGTGGCCCTTATGCAGATGAAGTAGACAGTAACAAAAAAATAGAGGCTTATTCGTTACCAGATCGCTCGGTATTAACGACGCCTAAACCTAAGCAGGGTGGTTATTCAGAAGATGAATTATTGGCATTATCTGAATTGCTAGAGCAGCGTTTGCAGGATTTTGGGGTAAAAGCGGATGTGGTTGAAGTTAACCCTGGCCCTGTTATTACTCGTTTTGAGATTCAGCCTGCACCAGGTGTGAAAGTTTCCCGTATTACCAACTTAGCTAAAGACCTTGCGCGTTCTTTGAGTGTTATGAGTGTGCGAGTGGTGGAGGTAATTGCTGGTAAATCGACCATCGGGATCGAGATTCCGAATCAGGTTCGCGATACCGTGTATTTTTCTGAAGTTATAAACTGTGAAGCCTACGATCGATCTTCTTCGCCGCTTACTTTGTCACTCGGTCATGATATTTCTGGTGAGCCTGTGGTTGTCGATTTAGCAAAAATGCCTCATGTGCTTGTTGCAGGTACAACAGGTTCAGGTAAGTCGGTTGGTGTTAACGCCATGATTTTAAGTATGTTGCTAAAATCGACGCCAGATGAAGTGCGTATGATCATGGTTGACCCAAAAATGCTTGAATTATCGATCTATGAAGGTATTCCGCACCTTTTGACGCCGGTTATCACTGACATGAAAGATGCTGCTAATGGCTTGCGTTGGTCGGTAGATGAAATGGAGCGCCGCTATAAACTAATGTCGAAATTAGGTGTGCGCAACATCGCGGGCTACAACAAAAAAGTGCGAGATGCTATTGAAGCCGGTAAGCCAATTCAAGATCCATTATGGCAGCCTGAAATGGCCATGTTCTCAGAAGATGGTGTCGCTCGCACTGTACCACATTTAGAGCCTTTGCCTTACATTGTAATCATAGTCGATGAATTTGCCGACATGATGATGATTGTCGGCAAAAAAGTGGAAGAACTAATCGCTCGTATTGCACAGAAGGCGCGTGCTGCTGGGATTCACTTAATTCTCGCGACACAGCGTCCTTCTGTAGACGTTATCACCGGCTTAATAAAAGCGAATATTCCAACTCGTATGGCATTTCAGGTTTCTTCGAAAATTGACTCACGAACGATTCTTGATCAAGGCGGTGCAGATCAGCTTTTGGGTATGGGGGACATGTTGTATCTACCCGCAGGTTTGCCAACTCCAATCCGTGTGCATGGCGCTTTTGTCTCTGATGAAGAGGTGCATGCGGTGGTAGAAGAGTGGAAGCAACGAGGCGAGCCAGACTATATTCAGGATGTAGTGGTGAATCCCGAAGACCTAATGACGGATGGCGGTGGAGAAGATAAAGATGCACTTTATGATGATGCTGTGAAAATTGTCATTGAAACGCGTAAAGCTTCGATATCCTCTATTCAGCGGCGATTAAAAATAGGTTACAACAGAGCGGCTAACTTGGTTGAATCGATGGAAGCTGCTGGTCTAGTTGGCCCAATGGGGACCAACGGACAGCGTGATATTTTGATTCCAGAATAAAGAATGATGGTTCAAGAGTTCTTGTTTTTCGGAACTCTTATTTTTAATGTTTTTATGGAGATACAACTTGTTAAATAAATTAGTCACTATGGCTATGTTTACTATCGTAACGGTTTTTCAGACAGCGATGGTGCAAGCAGCCGATGCAACCAGCTCGATAGAAAGTTTGTTAGAGTTGAACCGTAATATTGAAGGTGAGTTTCGACAAGTCACTTATGATGAAAAAGGTAAGCAGCTGCAAGTAAGTGAAGGTATTTTTCTTCTTGCAAAGCCTAATCAATTTGTTTGGGATAGCGTGACGCCTTTTGCACAGCGTATTATTTCTGATGGTAAATATATTACCGTTTGGGATGTGGATTTAGAGCAAGCGACGAAGAAGCCTTTGTCTGGTGCGGTAGGTAATTCTCCAGCTGCATTGTTGGGGCAGCCAGCGGCAGAAGTGCTTCCACACTACAATGTGACAACGCTTGGCGATGAAAAATTTCGTTTAGCGCCGAAAGAGGACCAAGACTTATTTCAAACATTGACTCTGTCTTTTCGTAATAAAGTGATTAGCGCGATGAGTATCTTGGATGCGCTAGGACAAACAACGGTGATTGAGTTTAAAAATGTTGAGACACATGAAGGCGTGGCGAAAGAAAATTTTGTCCTAGACTTACCTGCTAACGTGGATGTGATTGTAGAAGGTCAGTAATGAAGGATCTTTTTTCGGACATACCTGCAGGAGGTTATCAGCCTCTGGCAGCCAGAATGCGACCTGCTAGTCTCGATGATTATATTGGGCAGTCGCACTTGGTTGGTCCGGGAAAACCATTGCGAAGAATGGTAGAAACAGGTCATTGCCATTCTTTTATTCTTTGGGGTCCTCCGGGAGTAGGGAAGACCACTTTCGCTCAGCTTCTATCTCATGCCCTAGATGCACAATTTATTGAAATCTCAGCCGTCATGTCTGGCGTTAAAGAAATTCGTGCGGCGGTAGATCAAGCAAAAAATCTGCGTCAGATGAGCGGCACTCAGACGGTTTTGTTTGTCGATGAAGTGCATCGTTTTAATAAGTCACAGCAAGACGCTTTTTTGCCCTTCATTGAAGATGGCACCTTTTTGTTTATCGGTGCAACCACGGAAAACCCAGCCTTTGAATTGAATTCTGCTTTGCTTTCTAGAGCGCGTGTTTATCGTTTGAAAACACCAAGTGTTGAAGATGTTAAACAGGTGTTGGTTCGAGCTTTACAGGATCACGACAAGGGAATTGCTGCGGATTCACAGGGCAATGCATTTCAAATAGACGATTATTTCTTATCTGTTCTTGCGCAAGCCGCTGATGGTGATATTCGTCGAGGCCTCAACTTTTTAGAGATATTATCTGATCTTGTAGAGCCGGGAAGTAAGGTGACTCAAGAGCAGTTAGAAGATGTATTGGGCGGCAGTGTTCGTCGTTTTGATCGTAAGGGAGATGTGTTTTACGACCAAATTTCGGCGTTTCATAAATCCGTTCGTGGCTCCTCGCCTGATGGCGCCTTATATTGGATGGCGCGTATGCTGGATGGCGGTTGCGATCCTTTATACATAGCGCGTCGTTTACTGGCAATAGCATCAGAAGATATTGGCAATGCAGATCCTAGAGCTTTGCAAATTGGCTTAAACGCTTGGGATGTCTTTGAGCGAGTTGGTCCGGGTGAAGGTAATCGTGCTATTGCGCAAGCTGCTGTATACATGGCGTGCGCACCCAAGAGCAACGCTGTTTATAAAGCCTTTAATCAAGCAATGTCTGATGTTGCGGCACAGCCCAGTTATGAAGTGCCTGCCCATTTGCGTAATGCGCCAACCTCCTTGGCGAAAAGTATGGGGCACGGTGATGAATATCGCTACGCTCATAATGAAGAGCATGCTTACGCCGCCGGTGAAAACTATATGCCAGAAGAATTGGCTGATATGCGTTATTATCAGCCGACAGATCGCGGTTTAGAGAAAAAAATCAATGACAAACTGGCTTGGTTGTCTGATTTAGATAACCAAAGCCCATTCCAGCGTTATGGCTCTTTTTCGCAAGGCTTACCTCAAGGGGGTGAAGAATGATGTATTTTATGATTGCCGTTGGTGGCGCATTTGGTGCACTGAGTCGTTACGGCATGACAAAATGGATTAATACCTACTGGAATCACCATTTTCCCTTTGCGACTATGGTGATTAATGTTCTAGGTTGTGTGTTGATGGGCGTGGCGTTTGTAGTGATAAGCGAACGCATGCCATTCCTTGAACCGTATCGGCCTCTGGTCATGGTTGGTTTTTTAGGGGCATTTACCACTTTTTCTACTTTTTCTTTGGAAATTATCTCTCTTATTAACATGCAGGCTTGGCTAAGTGCTGTAAGCTATTTATTATTGAGTTGTGTTTTAGGGATTGCTGGTTTAGCGGCTGGTATGGCTGTTACTCGTTTTTTTTGATCCCTGTTATTGTTTGAAGACACCCTAATTTATTTATACACACTGATTGAAGGATATTGTTGCCCAGATGTTAGATATTAAAGCATTACGCGCTGACCCAGAAGCCATTGCGGCTCAACTTAAAAAGAAAGGCTACGAGTTGGATGTGGCGACTTTTTCTTCCTTAGAAGAGCGTCGTAAAGCCATTCAAGTAGAAACTGAGCAGCTGCAACAAGCCCGAAATTCAGTGTCCAAAGAGATTGGTCAGGCAATGAAGTCTGGCGATAAAGACAAAGCGGCTGAGTTAAAATCACAAACAGTAACGCTAGGTGATGATCTTGAAGCGGCTAAAGCACAGCTGACACAAGTTCAAGAAGAATTGGAAAGCTTGCTAGAAGGTATTCCAAACCTTCCTCATGCATCTGTACCAGAAGGTAAGACTGAAGACGACAACGTAGAAGTTCGTCGTTGGGGTACGCCTAAGCAATTCGATTTTGAGCCAAAAGACCATGTTGATCTAGGTGAAGCAATGGAGATGCTGGATTTCGAAGCGGCGGTAAAAATTACCGGTTCTCGTTTTGCAGTTATGCATTCTGATTTGGCGCGCCTACATCGTGCTTTGACTCAGTTTATGATCAACACGCATGCTGATTTGCATGGTTATACTGAAGTGTATGTTCCTTACTTGGTAAACGCTCATTCCCTAAAAGGAACAGGTCAGCTACCTAAGTTCGAAGCAGATTTGTTTAAAGTGCCAGTAGATAAAGACAGCGGAAATAACGATCTTTACCTGATTCCAACGGCAGAAGTGCCAGTGACGAACTTGGTGCGCGATGAAATTTTAAATGACGCTGATTTGCACAAGAAATTTGTTGCTCATACACCTTGTTTCCGCAGTGAAGCTGGCAGCTATGGTCGCGATACTCGTGGCATGATTCGTCAGCATCAGTTTGAAAAAGTTGAGTTAGTTCATGTTTGTCGCCCAGATATTTCTGAACAAGTACTTGAAGAGCTTGTTGGTCACGCTGAAGTGATTTTGAAGAAACTAGAGCTTCCTTACCGAACTGTGATCTTGTGTGGTGGCGACCTTGGTTTCTCTGCACACAAAACGTACGACATTGAAGTGTGGTTGCCAGGTCAAGGTAAATACCGTGAGATTTCTTCTTGCTCAAATATGTGGGATTTCCAAGCTCGTCGTATGCAAGCGCGCTGGCGTAACCCAGAAACAGGCCGTCCAGAATTAGCACATACCTTGAATGGTTCAGGTTTGGCTGTAGGTCGTACATTAGTTGCCGTACTTGAAAACTATCAAAATGCTGATGGTAGCGTGCGCGTTCCTGATGTGTTGGTACCTTATATGGGCGGTAAGACCGTTTTGAAAAAAGCGTAAGCTAAATTTTCTAATAAAAAAGCCTCAACGGAGGCTTTTTTTGTATGAGTGGATATTGGAAGTTATGACGGGCAAGGTCTATTTGATTGGTGCGGGTCCAGGTGATCCTGAGTTATTGACGTTAAAAGCATATCGTTTATTAAAAATGGCTGATGTGGTTTTGTATGATCGCTTGGTTGGCAAAGAAATTATTGAGCTAATTCCTGAGTCAGCAGAAAAAATGTACGTGGGTAAAGCCAAGTCTTTGCATAGCCTTCCGCAAGAAGAGATTAACAGCCTGCTTGCCGCCAAGGCTAAAGAGGGCCACATGGTAGTGCGTTTAAAAGGCGGCGATCCTTTTATCTTCGGGCGCGGCGGTGAAGAACTTGAAGAGTTGATTGAAGAGGGCGTGCCTTTTGAAGTGGTTCCGGGTGTAACGGCGGCGGCAGGTTGTGCGGCTTATGCAGGGATACCTTTAACGCATCGTGATTATGCTCAGTCGGTTCGATTTCTCACAGGTCATTTGAAAGACGGCACGACAGAGTTACCTTGGGAAGAGTTGGTGCATCCAGCGCAAACCTTGGTTATTTATATGGGCTTAACAGGCCTTAAAGACATAACTCAGTCGTTGATTCGCTTTGGTATGAGTCCATCCATGCCGGTGGCAATTGTTGAAAAAGGCACAACCAGCGAGCAGCGCGTTTTTACGTCCACCATTCAAGATGTCTATGAAGTGTCCGTGGTGAATGAAGCGAAATCGCCAGCATTATTGATAATTGGTGAGGTTGTGAACTTGCAGAAGAAATTAGAGTGGTATGGTAAATATTGATATTGGATTGATGAATTTTTATAGGCTTTTGTAGATACCATCTCTCCTAATCAGCCTCAAGTTTTTATTTAACTAACTTGAGGCTGATATTCTGTTTGATTCTTAACAACACCAAAACATATTTGTGACAACTTTCTCATCGCTGCACCTAGCGCCTGCATTTTTGTTTTGCCTTGTTTTAGTAATCTCGTTTTCTGCGCTTTTATATCGGTATTATGTTGCCCAGCTACGATTGCGGCCATATT
>NZ_NHTT01000017.1:0-79241 GCF_002806845.1 Marinomonas sp. ef1
CTCAAGGAAAGTGTTTCGGAAAGTTGTGAAGACACTGACTATAAGGCAATGAGAGGTCGTGTAGGGCTCTTATTGGCCGGTAAGCTAATGTTGCCAAGCTCTTTTGTCTATAGGGAGATGTTTGGAAAATATATGATTCTGGGTGAAGCAATGCAATTTCTGATGAGCCTTTTCTTATATTACATGCATATAGTGTAATAAGTGATTTCATTTGGACGAGAAAAAACAAAATTTGATTTTTTCAATATTTAATAACGGTTTGATTAGCTATCTTGTGGAGGGAGCTCTCTACTTACGCATTGCTATGGGAGCGCGGTTTGCGGATTAATGTTTTAGATTGCGTCTATTTTAATCTACAGAAACTCATGATAAGGCTAATACAACTAGTAATAATAGGGGGGGATCTTCAAGTTATGCTTGAAATATAAAATAGAACTCATTCTCCTGCGATAACTTATCCTGAAAAACGTTTGGAAGTGATTTTTAAATAAGATTTCTTAGATATATTTATAGATATTTTTCCGACTCTTATTTAGTAATAAATGCTTATAATACATAGAGATAGCTTTTTTTTGAGATTTTAGATAACCCCTATTTTATCTAAATAGATAAAAATTATGGAAAACATGATTGACCCAGTGACTCAAAGCGGACTACAATCAATTTCGTTTAAAAGAGTTGGCAATATTTATGTCCAGAGTTGCGAATATTACGTCATGTATGTTCGGTCCTGTTAAGTCATAAGTAATACCGAGTTTTTTTAGCACTATAACGTAGATGATTTACATCTTCGTATAAATTAACTTAACCTACAGGATAAACAGACATGTCTGACGTAGTAACTGGTACAGTAAAATTTTTCAACGAAACTAAAGGTTTCGGTTTCATCACTCAGGATCAAGGTCCTGATGTTTTCGTTCATTTCTCTGCAATCAACACTTCTGGTTTCAAAACTTTGGCTGAAGGCCAAAAAGTTGAATTCCAAGTAGCTCAAGGCAAAAAAGGCCCTGAAGCTCAAAACGTTACTCCTTTATAAGGTAACGTTGCTGAGGATACTCTCAGCAGTGCGAATGCTAAAAAGCGACTTTTAAAGTCGCTTTTTTTGTTTTTATAGGTTGGTATTTGATTTGTTTAAAGCTATAAGGGGGCTTCTACAATAATACTTTAAAGTACTGGCTAGATGTTCTGAGGGAGGAAAATATGGCTACGAAATCATTGCAAGAACAATTATTAGGTATTGGGCTTGTTGATAAAAAGAAAGTTAAGAAGTTAAAGGCGGAATCTTTACAGCTCAAGCAGAAAATTAAAAAAGGTAAAGCTTTAGCGACTGGAGATGATGGCCGTCAAGAGGAGTTGAAGCGTCAAAGGGAAGAAAAAGCTGAGAAAGATAGAGCTTTGAATATGGAGCGACAAAAGCTCGCTGAGCAGAAAGCAATACAGGGGCAAATTCGACAAATGATAGAGCAAAATCGAATTCGAAAGCAGGATGGGGATATTGCTTATCATTTCACAGATAATAAAAAGGTAAAGCAGCTATATATTAGTCAATCCATGCACGATGACTTGAGCCGAGGCCGGTTGGCAATTGTTAAGCTTGAGCAGCAGTATGAACTTGTTCCTGAGCCTGTTGCTGTAAAGATAACTGAGCGTGATCCATCTTATGTGCTTGTTTGTAATAACCGAGTTGAAAGTGTTGATGATGATCCCTATGCTGACTTTCAGATTCCTGATGACTTGATGTGGTAAATATATTTTTATGCCTGGAGGGTTTTTAGCCCTCTAGCCCCACCTTTTTCTGCTTCCTTTATTCTTTCTTTATTTCGCTTTGATAGCTTTCATTCAGCATTAAGCGTCTATTTTACGATGTGTTTCTAGAGTGACTATTTAGTATTTTATACATTTAGTTGTTTTATGCACATTCTGATCGAATTGTTTTTAATCTATTGATTTTTTTGTTTTTCCGTGGCTATTTTTCATACAAAAAATCCTTTATATATGATATATTTCACGAAATAAGCATTTATAGTGGATACTTGATGCAATTAGCTTGCATGTGGTTGTCTATTTCTACGAAATGTTTAAATTGTTTGATTGTTGCTTGCACATATCAAGCGCCTACAAGAAAAGCGTACACACATTTAAAAGGGAAACGAGAATGAAAAAATCGATTATTGCTATTGCTGTATCAAGTGCAGCACTTGCTTCTGTATCAGTTCAAGCTGCTGAAGGTTCTACAGTAGATGTTTACGGTAACATCCAGTACGTATACGTTGATAAAGAAGCGGGCGGAAACTTTGAAGACAATGGTTCAACTATTGGCTTGAAAGGCGACACGAAAATCAATGACGATTTGACTGCTTTCTTCAAATATGAAATTGAAATCAAAGCTGATCAAAAATCTGGCCTTACTGATTCTGGTAAATCTAACTTAGATCAAGCGTATGTTGGTTTGAAAGGTTCTTTCGGTAAAGTTCAAATTGGTTCGTTTGATACTATCTACAACAACGCAATCCAAGATAATATCAACCAATTTGAGTATTTGAGCCCAACAAAAGCTGCTAATACTTCAGAAGGCGATACTATTGCGTTCTTCGCTCCGTCTATGGGTGGCTTTGAAGTGCAAGTAGCTATTCAAGTTAAGGGTAAAGCTAGTGAAGGCGCTACTACGAATAATAACTACGATAATCTTTCTAGCATGACAGTTTTGAAATATTCAGCTGATATGTTCTCTGTTGCTTTGGCTCATGATACTCGTGGTAATACAACAGGTCCTACTTCAACTGGAAATGCTAAAGCGACAACTGGTCTAGCTTTGACTGTTAATCCACTAGAAAATCTTTCTGTTACTGCTAAATATGAAACAACAGAAAGTACTCAGGATATTCTAGGTCTAGCTGCTCGTTACGGTTACGGTGCTGGTGATGTATATGCTTCTTACCAAAATGTAGATCCTGATGCTGCTGGTTCTAGTAGCTTTAACGAATATGCTGCTGGTGTAACTTATGACCTAGCATCAAATGTTTATGTATATGCTGAATTAGGCGAGTTTGAAAATGCTAAATCTAGCACTACAGACACTCAGACAGCTGTTGGTGTTTACTACGGTTTCTAAGATCTTCTCCTAGAGGATTTTATTTACTCTAAGGCTCCTATCTAATAATAAGGTGGGAGCCTTATGTTAAGTAAGATCATTCAAGGTTCCATATTTCTTCTCTTGTAGGCGGATTTGTTGGAACATTTTTCGGCATCAGGTGGCAGCATCTGGTGCTTTTTTTATGTCTGATGTTTAGGTTTTGTTGATAATAAAAACTTGATTGTTATTTGATCAAACCGTTAAACTGATTTTTTAATATGAGATTGGCGGTCGGTTATGCTTAACATGGATTTTGCTCAGACAGTATTCATGGATACGGATAAAATTGATTGGATCGCCAGTCCTATGTCTGGTGTTTATAGAAAGCCTTTAGCAAGAGAGGGAGCTGAGCGAGGTCATGCAACGAGTCTTGTTAGATATGAGGCTGGCTCGGTATTTCGTGCTCACCCACATCCTCTTGGAGAAGAAATACTGGTTTTAAATGGTGTTTTTTCAGATGAAAAAGGTGATTTTAAAGCAGGAAGTTATTTTAGAAACCCTCCCGGTAGCAGTCATGCTCCTCATAGCCGTGATGGCTGTTTTTTACTGGTTAAATTACATCAGTTTCAAGTCTCCGATTTAAATCAAATCTATATAGATACTCCTAATATCTGGTCATCTCAAAAATCCGAAGTTGTTCCTCTTTACGAATTTGGCGCTGAGCGCGTTTGGTTTGTTCGTATTCAGAATGGTGAAGATATATTAAGTGAATTGGACTTAGCGACTTCCGTTGAGTTATTTATTATATCTGGACAAGCTGAGTACGAAGACCTTCAAATGGCTTCTGGAGCATGGCTACGTGAGCCTAGCTTCAGATTAGATCATTGGGTTGTGCCGTCAAATTGCTTTATTTGGTTAAAGTCAGGCCATTTCTAAATCCTACTATTCTTTATTGAGACTTAAATGAAAAATATTGTACCTGAGCAAGATAGAGTTTATTTACCTATTGCTGAAAGTAATCAAGTATACCCAGTTGGTCGTGTTTATTGTGTTGGCCGTAATTACGCTGAACATTCAAAAGAAATGGGTGATGACCCAGAAAGAGATCCACCATTCTTCTTTGCAAAAGATTCTTCTTGTGTTGTACCTGCAGGCTTTTCTGAAACAACTTTTATTACTTATCCAATGGCTACATCACAGTTTGAGTATGAGGTGGAGCTTGTTATCGCGATAGGTAAAGGTGGTCGTAATTTAACGATGCAGCAATCTAGAGAGGCCATTCTCGGTTATGCAGTAGGTTTGGACATGACTCGTCGAGATCTTCAGTCGCAAGCTAAAAAGAAAGGACGTCCTTGGGAGGTGGGTAAATCATTTGATGAGTCTGCACCAATAAGCCCTATTTTATTAAAAACAGACTTACTTGCTGATAATGTTTCAAAGGCTGAAATTGGATTAAAAGTTAATGGTGATCTTAAGCAAATTAGCAATGTTACAAACTTAACTTGGTCTATTGAAGAGGTTATTTGTAAGTTATCAGAGGTCTTTGAGTTACGACCAGGTGATTTAATAATGACGGGGACGCCTGAGAATGTAGGGGCTGTAGTTGTTGGGGATGAAATGCAGGCTTGGATTGAGCATTTGGGTGAAATCAGAGTAAGTGTTACTGGTTGAATTTAGTGAATTTATTAGATAATTCTTCCGCTGCTGGATGCTTGTATTCAGTCAAAATATGAATAGCGACTTCAGCAGTGCAAAGACCGATATTTTTTTGATTACGACGTTTGTTGTATACGGATTTTACACCTTGAATTTCATGATGTTTGAATTTTTGTAGGTAGGGAGATTGATTGTATATTTTGCGAGCTTGTTGCCAAGTTCCGTCAATAATAATGGTGTTATTCTTGGATATCTGGCTATCACTAACAGCTTTTTGCTCTTCATTTTCACACAAATAAATTAGTAGAGTGTCGGATGGTGATAGGTTTAATATCGCTTCATCTGGCGCGACTCTGGACCATACGATAATTTCACATTCTTTTCCTAGGGTTTCTTTTACTAGTCTTCCTGTTCCTGATGCTTTTTTTAGTTCTTCACTGTGCGTGAGTAGCCAAATCTTCATTAGTATTTTCGCTTCAATAAATGGGCAATTATACAGACCTCTAGATGAACTAGAAAATAAAAAAGCCTGATGTCGGTTTAGTTAAAAATGAACCAAAACGACATCAGGCTTTTATACGAGGTAGTGTTATTCTTTGCCAATAGAGCCTATTTTATGAATTGACAAGTCTGCCCCGTTAAATTCATCCTCTTCACTGAGGCGTAATCCGCTCACTAACTTAACTATTCCATAAACAATGAATCCGCTTAGTGTTGCTATTACGATTCCACCAGAGCTTCCTACGAGCTGAGAGAAGAAGCTAACGCCACCTAAGCCACCAAGTGTCTCGGATCCAAAAATACCTGCTGCAATGCCTCCCCAGGCTCCACAAACGCCATGCAGAGGCCAAACACCGAGAACATCATCTGTGTGTTTGAATTTTTGCTGAATAATAGTAAACAAAGTGGTGAATATTACACCGGCAAATGCTCCTGTGGCTAAAGCGCCAATAGGGTGCATGATGTCTGAACCTGCACATACGGCAACTAAACCTGCTAAGGGGCCATTGTGGATAAAGCCTGGGTCATTTTTTCCAAATAACATGGCCGCTATGATGCCACCAACCATCGCCATTAAAGAATTAACAGCCACTAAGCCGCTTATGCCATCAAGCGTTTGTGCTGACATGACGTTAAAACCAAACCAACCTATACAAAGTATCCAGGCGCCTAAGGCCAAAAATGGGATGTTTGACGGTGCAAATGCGACTAATTTTCCGTGTCTAAAACGGCCTCGACGTGTACCAAGTAGGATAATGGCGGCAAGAGCAACCCAGCCCCCAAAAGCATGAACGACAACGGAGCCTGCAAAGTCATGAAAAGGCGCCCCGTATTGTTTTTCTAGCCAATTTTGAAGGCCATAATTTCCATTCCATACAATACCTTCAAAAAATGGATAGGCAATACCAACAATTATCGCTGCAGAAATTAGCATGGGATAAAATTTTGCTCGTTCAGCAACACCACCAGAAATTATGGCAGGTATCGCCGCAGCAAAAGTCATGAGGAAAAAAAACTTTACTAAACTATAACCATGCTCCTGTGATAATACCGCTGCACTGTCAAAAAAATTGATGCCATAGGCAATTTGATAGCCAACAAAAAAGTAAACGAGAGCCGAAATTGCAAAATCAGTCATTATTTTGACTAAAGCGTTTACTTGATTCTTATGTCGTACCGTTCCCACTTCTAAAAAAGCGAACCCTGCATGCATGGCAAATACCATTATGGCGCCAAGCAGTATAAAAAGAGTATTTGAACTGGAAACTAGCATCTCTACTGCACTGTTTGTGGATGTCAAAGGTGGCTCCTAACGTTTGTTTTTGCACCGAAAAGGTTTGCTATTGTCCTTAAATGCTCTTTTTTGGGGCTTTATTGGTTTTTTAAGATTGGTTAATTTAAATTTATTTGGAATTAAGCAATAACTGTTCCATTTATGCTTTTATTTGGTGCTATTTAATTGGAATCTTCCTAAATTGCACTGTTTTGAAGTTTTGGGTGTTTTTGTTGTTTTATAGCTTAGTATGGTTGTGGTTTTCGGTTGGCTTTATAGGGTAGGGCTGATATTTTGGTTGAGTGTTATTACTTTTTTTAACAATACTTGTTTTTCATCCGCTTTCTATTTTATTTTTTACGACTTATTATCGATAAGTTGGTGTATTTTTTAAGATAAATCTTAACTTAATATGCTTAACATTAAGAAGTTACTCAAGCTTTAAGAGCTTTTAGCATAGTTAAAAGATTGCCTATTTAAGGGCAACATAAATAATGAGGTTGTTATGTCAGGTCAGTTAGTATCAGGTATTGTTAAATGGTTTAATGATGAAAAAGGATTTGGTTTTATTGAACGTGAAGGCGGACCTGATGTTTTCGTTCATTTCCGTTCAATAAATGGTAGTGGTCGTCGCACTTTACAAGAAGGTCAAAAAGTAACGTTCGAAGTGACTCAAGGTCAAAAAGGTCCTCAAGCTGAGAATGTTACTCCAGTTTAATTGAGTCCTAATCGATCAAAAAAGCCATGCCTATAAGCTTCTTGTTTTTTATAAGATGTTTATAGATAGCATGGTTTTTTTATATGTGAGATTTGTATTATAAAAATCAGGAGTTTTTTTTGTTACCCATTCTATATTCGTTCAGACGTTGTCCATATGCAATGCGCTCTAGATACGCACTAGCTGAACTGAATGTCTATGTGTACTTGCGCGAGGTGGTTTTAAAGTCTAAACCGCCAGAATTATTGTTATTGGGAGGGCGTTCGACGGTTCCTCAGTTAATTGACCTTGATGGGACGCGATATCCTGAGAGCTTGGATATTATTTTTTGGGCTCTAGCGCGGGCAGGTGATAAGCAAAAGGCTGATGAATTGTGGCCTGCAGACAGTCAGAAACGGCATCGAATAATGTCTTGGGTTACTTACAATGATCATTTTTTTAAGTACTGGCTGGATAGATATAAATATGCGGATCGACACCCAGAACGTAGCGAAGCCTATTATCGCGGTAGAGGAGCGGTATTTTTGTCTCGACTGGAGAAGCGTTTAGAAAATAGGGTATTTATAGCAGGTGAGGCGAGAAGTTTGGCGGATATTGCCATTTTCCCCTTCATCCGTCAGTTTGCAGCTGTGAATCCGAAATGGTTTGATTTGTCTGAGTACACTAATGTGAAACGTTGGCTTGCTTATTTCGTTAACTCGGATAGGTTCATTTCTGTAGTCATGGCAAAACATCCAGCTTGGCACGCAGGGCAAGAAAATACTCTGTACCCTGCTACCTAACTAGATGGTATCTAGTTAATTAGACCAAATGAAACCCAGTATAGAAATCCGGGGTCAGCATCGCTTGGTAGCTTCAGGGTGACAAAGTTACCATTATTGTCAATGTACGATGTATTTGGAAAATTTTGTTTTAATACTGCTAGATTGGTTTGTGCCAAATCTGTTTGTTTCAAATCATTGTATGATTGAATGCTTATGGCCAGTGCTTCCTCTACAGAGCGTGTGCTTGGATAGTGTTGAATTACTTCTTGGCTACGACGTAGTGCAGAAAGCGGTGCTTTCCTTTTAAGGTAATAGCGTGCCACTTGTAGTTCGTGACGGGCCACCATTTCTCGCAAATAATACATACGTGCTTTTGCATCAGGAGCATAAGTGCTTTTGGGAAAACGAGATGTAAAATCTGCAAGTTCATTAAATGCTTTGGCAAGTTCTTTCGAATCTCTTTCACTTGGATCAAGATTTAAGTAGCGAGACATTAAGCTTTCTGCACCTTTGTAGGTTGATAAAGCACGCATATAATAAGCATAATCTACAGAATCGTGTTCTGGATGATTTTTGATAAATCGCTCAGCTGATGCATGAGCTGCGATGAAATCGCTTGCCTCCATTTGTGCGTAAATTAAGTCTAATTCCGCGCGAGTACTAAATTCACCAAATGGATAGCGAGAATCTAAATCTTTTAGATGTTTAATGGCGGTAGTAGGAAGATTTTCTTTTAGAGCTTGCTGAGCTTTGTCGTAATAGACGCGTTCAGGTAGGTCTGGTTCTTGTACCTGTTTGCTTGAACAGGCAACAATGAATAAAGAAAAACTAACTATTCCAGAGAATCGGAGCAACGAGTGATGAAATCCCATGTATAATCAAAACCTTGATATGGTAGTAGGTAAGCCTCAATCGGCATTTTGTAGCGTTATATTGCGAAAGATGATGAAGTGCAAGGCGCTACACGTTTTTTCACATTCAAGCCCAATGATAAATTTATTGAGCTGAAAACAACAGACTAAAGTACATTGTATGGCAGAGCGCATAGTAAAAGAAGCCCAAGTTCCTTTCGATTTGGGTGGCAACCGTTTCGATCAGATCGCAACAGAATTGTTTAGTGACTATTCTCGTTCGCGGATACAGAGCTGGATCAAAGAAGGTGTCTTGAAGGTCGATGGTAAAATCACTAAACCAAAAGAAAAATTATTTGGCGGTGAAGTGGTGACATTGGATATTGTTATCGAAGCTCAAGAAGAGCATGAAGCTCAAGCAATGGATCTCGATGTTGTTTATGAAGATGATGACATCATGATCATAAACAAGCCTGCGGGTTTGGTTGTGCATCCTGCTGTTGGTAACCGAGATGGTACTTTGATGAATGCGATTCTTCATCATGCACCAGAGACGGCTCATATTCCGCGTGCTGGTATCGTGCATCGCCTTGATAAAGAAACAACTGGTTTGATGGTGGTTGCTAAGACTTTGGCTGCGCAAACCGATCTTGTGACTCAGTTGCAAGAGCGTAGTATGGGTCGTGAATACGAAGCAGTTTCTATTGGTGTGATGACTGGCGGTGGTGTTGTGGATGAGCCTATCGGTCGTCATCCACATAATCGTCAAAAACAAGCGGTAGAGCCTGTTAATGGTAAAGATGCGGTAACGCATTATCGCTTAGTTGAGCGTTTTAAAAATCACACGCATATTCGTTTAAAGCTAGAAACAGGGCGCACTCATCAAATTCGCGTTCATATGGCGTTTATTCAATATCCGTTGGTTGGCGACCCTCAATATGGCGGTCGCTTGAAAATGCCAAAGGCGTGTTCTCCTGAGTTGCAGGATGAGCTACGTCATTTCCGTCGCCAAGCATTGCATGCTAAAAAATTAGAATTGTCTCATCCTATTACTGGCGAATGGATGGAATGGGAAATTGATTTACCAGATGATATGAAGAAACTATTAGACGCCCTTAAGAAAGATATGGTGGAGTCTGGTAGTAACGACTCTGAATATTTCTAATTTGGTCGTGTTATAGAGGCAGCTTCGGCTGCCTTTTTTATTTTTTATTTTTGGAGATTATAATGTCTTCTCATGCCTCATCTTATATTAGCCCTACTTGGCCTGCGCCTTCATCTGTTCGTGCTTATGTCTCCACTCGTATTGGTGGAGTTAGTAGCGTGCCGTTTGATAGTCTTAATCTAGGTCTTCATGTACAGGATGATCCTGCTGCGGTTCAGCAGAATCGCCAACTGTTCGCTTCTTATATTGATATGCCGGATTCAACGACTTGGCTAAATCAGGTGCATGGTACGGATGTGGCCTGCTTGCCTTGTGAATCTTTGCCAGATAGTGCTGATGCGGCTGTTTCTAGCTTTGCTAATCAGGTTTGTGCTGTGCTAACGGCGGATTGTTTGCCAGTATTTTTCTGCAATCAAGCTGGGACGCAGGTAGCTGTGGCTCATGCTGGTTGGCGTGGACTTTGTACTGGTGTTTTAGAATCTACCTTGACGCAGTTTGATGAAAAGGACGGTGTTATGGTTTGGCTGGGGCCGGCTATTGGGCCAAATGCTTTTGAAGTGGGAGATGAGGTGCGAGAGGCGTTTATGTCAGTTATTTCAGATGCTGAAGCGGCTTTTAAGCCTGCTGATGAAGCTGGCAAGTGGCTAGGTGATTTGTATTTATTGGCGAAACAGCGTTTAGTGGCCGCAGGTATTACACAAATATACGGTGGCGACTATTGTACGTTTACCGATGAGGAGCGTTTTTATTCTTATCGGCGTGATGGTAAAACAGGGCGAATGGCCTCTGTTATTTGGATTGCTGAGTAAATAATCCTCTGTTTTATTGATGGGTGTCAAAAAAATGACACTAAGGATCTTGAAAAGTCATTTTTAAAGGCTATTAAGTTTTTAATTGAAATATTCCATCTTATTTTACAAAGGATGTCAGGTCATGCGTATAGATCGTTTAACCAGTAAATTACAACTAGCACTTTCCGATGCTCAATCCGTCGCACTTGGGCAAGATCACTCTTATATCGAACCACTTCATTTAATGATGGCTCTGCTGGATCAACAGGGTGGTAGTACTCGTCCGATTCTTCAGCAAGCAGGTATTCCTGTTACTAAATTCCGTGAGAGTCTCAATGAGCTATTGTCTCGTCTTCCAAAAGTAAATGATCACGACGGCAATGTGCAGATGTCTCCGGAGTTGGGTAGGTTACTTAACTTAGCCGACAAAGAGGCGCAGAAGCGAAAAGATCAATATATATCTTCTGAGCTCGTGTTGATGGCGATGTTTGATGGTAAAGATGACCTTGCAAAAAGTTTAAAAGCAAGTGGTGTCACTAAGGCAGATATCGCAGTGGTAATTGATAGTATTCGAGGTGGTGATTCTGTGAATGATCCAGATGCAGAAGAAAACCGTCAAGCGTTAGACAAGTATACTGTCGATTTAACAGCACGAGCAGCGGAAGGAAAACTTGATCCGGTTATTGGTCGAGATGACGAAATACGCCGTACTATTCAAGTTTTGCAGCGTCGTCGTAAGAATAACCCTGTTTTGATTGGTGAGCCTGGTGTGGGTAAAACCGCTATTGTCGAAGGCTTGGCGCAGCGAATCATTAACGGCGAAGTGCCTGAAGGTCTGAAAAATAAGCGAGTTTTGTCTCTTGATATGGCCGCTTTGATTGCTGGTGCTAAATATCGAGGTGAGTTTGAGGAGCGTCTAAAAGCCCTTCTTAATGAGCTTGCTAAGCAAGAAGGTCAAGTGATTTTATTTATTGATGAAATTCATACTATGGTTGGTGCAGGTAAGTCTGAAGGTTCAATGGACGCCGGCAACATGCTTAAACCTGCTCTTGCTCGTGGCGAATTACATTGTGTTGGCGCGACAACATTGAATGAATATCGCCAGTACATTGAAAAAGATGCGGCATTGGAAAGACGATTCCAAAAAGTGCTGGTGGAAGAGCCAAGTGTATTGGATTCCATTGCTATTTTACGTGGTCTAAAAGAGCGCTACGAAGTCCATCATGGTGTTGATATTACCGATTCTGCCATCATTGCCGCCGCCAAGCTTTCTCAGCGCTACATAACAGATCGCCAATTACCGGATAAGGCGATTGATTTGATTGATGAGGCGGGCAGTCGCATTCGCATGGAAATGGATTCTAAGCCAGAAGACATGGATCGTTTAGAGCGTCGCTTGATTCAATTGAAGATTGAAAAAGAAGCGCTTAAAAAAGAAAAAGATAAAGCCTCCAAGCTTCGCTTGGAGGAGTTGGATGTCGAAATTGATAGCTTGCAGAAACAGTTTTCTGATTTAGAAGAAATCTGGAATGCCGAAAAAGCTGCAGTGCAAGGTGCTCAAAAACTTAAAGAAGATCTTGAAACCGTGCGTCATGAAATGGAAGAAGCTCGCCGCAGTGGCAATTTAGCGAAAATGTCAGAGCTCCAATATGGTGTAATTCCAATGTTAGAGGCTGAAATAGAAAAAGCTAGTAAGGCGGAAGAAACAACAGAAACGCGATTGCTGAAAAGACGTGTTACCGAGGAAGAGATTGCGACGGTCGTTTCGCGATGGACAGGTATTCCGGTAGATAAAATGCTTGAAGGAGAGCGTGATAAATTGTTGCGTATGGAAGATGCGTTACATGAATCTGTTATGGGTCAGGATGAAGCTGTTTTAGCTGTTTCTAACGCAGTTCGTCGCTCTCGCTCCGGTTTGTCTGACCCTAATCGACCTAATGGCTCTTTCCTCTTCTTGGGTCCCACAGGAGTCGGTAAGACTGAGTTATGTAAATCTCTGGCGCGGTTCCTTTTTGATACTGAACAGGCCATGGTTCGAATCGATATGTCTGAATTTATGGAAAAACACTCTGTTGCTCGTTTGATTGGTGCGCCTCCAGGCTATGTGGGTTATGAAGAGGGTGGTTATCTGACTGAAGCGGTAAGACGCCGACCTTATTCAGTGTTATTACTGGATGAAGTGGAAAAAGCGCATCCTGATGTTTTCAATATTCTTTTGCAGGTTCTGGATGACGGCCGATTAACCGATGGGCAAGGACGTACTGTGGACTTTAGAAACACCGTGATTGTCATGACGTCGAACTTGGGTTCTGATTTGATTCAAGAGTATCGGTCTGCTGATCAATATGAAGAAATTAAAGCAAAAGTGATGGAGGTGGTTGGAATGCACTTCCGTCCTGAGTTTATTAACCGTATCGATGAAACTGTTGTTTTCCATCCATTGATGAAGTCGCAAATTAAAGGTATTGCTACAGTTCAGCTCTCGCATTTGAATGATAGACTGGCTGAAATGGGGATGTCATTGGTATTAACGGATGCCGCGTCCGATCAGTTGGTTGAGGTGGGTTATGATCCTGTATACGGTGCTCGTCCATTGAAACGTGCGATACAGAAATGGCTAGAAAACCCACTGGCAAATGAGTTGCTATCAGGACATTTTGTTACGGGAGATAGCATTGTTGCGGATGTTTCTGAAGGCGTGATTAGCTTCTCTAAAGCTAGATAGTATTAGATTTAATATTTTACAAATAATGTAAAAAAATCCCGCTGAAATATTTTGATTTCAGCGGGATTTTTATTTTGAAAACTAGTGGGTAAGATTAGAGCCTAGAGAGCTAAAAATTAGAAGTCTACGAAGGCGCCAATAAATACACCTGTAAAGTCAACATCAAATGATGAGCCGTCGATGTCGTCGATGTTTTCGCTAACCTTGCGGTAGCCTGCTTCTAAGCCTGCGAAGTATAGAGCCTGATATTTAATCTTAAAGGTTGTATCAGTAATGTTGGCATCGCTACCGCCCCCAGTTTTCAATTCACCACCGACAGACAGGCTTGTACCTGGGAAGGTAACGTAAGCAGATAGATAGCCTAGCGGATAGGAATCACTCACATCGGTTGAGCCGATAGAGCCATCTATACTGCGCAAGGTAATACCTGCGTCTAGGTCTAGCCATAAAAGGCCGTCTAGGAATTCGTAATAAAGTGTGTAGTCATTATAGGACGTATCAATTTTTGTACTTCCTACTTTACCTTCTAAATCTTGGTGTTGAATACGGAAGTTAGGAATCAGTGGGATTGGGTGTTCTACTGCAACACCAAAGTAGGTGTTAAAGTCTTCGCCGTCATTGGTTATGTAGGAGCCAGCTTCAGCGGTTAAACCAAGCACATCAGCATGAGCGGCACTTGCCAACAAAGCAGTCGAAAGTAAAAGAGCTGATTTCATAATTAGTGTCCATATATCGAGTGGATAAATTTTGTCTAATTATAGGTTGAAGAGAAGTAAAAACCAATGAAATAAGGAGAAGAGATGACGTATTGTGAAGAATATTTACATAGATGGCTGGGGTAGAAGGATTCGAACCTACGCATGACGGGATCAAAACCCGTTGCCTTACCGCTTGGCTATACCCCAATAAAGGATTTCTTTTTTTAACTGGTGGCTATGACTAGATTCGAACTAGTGACCCCATCATTATGAGTGATGTGCTCTAACCAACTGAGCTACATAGCCTTAACTGTTTGTTCATTACTAAAATGTATCGATGGCTGGGGTAGAAGGATTCGAACCTACGCATGACGGGATCAAAACCCGTTGCCTTACCGCTTGGCTATACCCCAACATATCGAATTGGTGGCTATGACTAGATTCGAACTAGTGACCCCATCATTATGAGTGATGTGCTCTAACCAACTGAGCTACATAGCCTTTAGTCTGTTGGCTGGGGTAGAAGGATTCGAACCTACGCATGACGGGATCAAAACCCGTTGCCTTACCGCTTGGCTATACCCCAACAGACTGACACAAAAACAGTTTATACAAATTGATCTACTGCCTCTGTGGCGCGATATTATTCATATAACCTGTTAATGGGTCAAGTGTTTTTCTAAAAATGTTTCATTATCTGTTAAACATTAAAGCGGAAATGCATTACATCGCCGTCTTTTACTATGTAGTCTTTTCCTTCAAGACGCCATTTCCCTGCTTCTTTAGCGCCACTTTCACCCTTGTATTGGATGAAATCGTTATAACTGATAACTTCCGCACGGATAAAACCTTTTTCAAAGTCTGTGTGGATCACTCCAGCAGCCTGTGGGCCTGTTGCGCCTTGTTTGACTGTCCAAGCACGTACTTCCTTTACACCCGCTGTGAAGTAGGTCTGAAGGCCTAGCAATTCATAGCCCGCACGAATCACTCGATCCAATCCTGGTTCTTCCATGCCCATCTCGTCAAGGAACTCTTGCATCTCTTCTGGATCAAGCTCAGAAATTTCCGCTTCAAGTTGATTGCAGATAGGAACCACCATTGCTCCTTCTGCTTCTGCGATTGCGCGTACTTGGTCAAGATGTGGATTATTTTCAAAACCATCTTCAGCAACGTTAGCGATGTACATGGTTGGTTTAGTTGTTAACAGGTGCAATGAACGAACTTCTTTCTTCTGTTCGTCAGACATTTCCATAGAGCGTACAGGTAAGCCGTTTTCTAGATGTTCTTTAATGCTTTCTAAGAATGCTTTATGAGCAATAGCTTCTTTGTTGCCGCTTTTGGCATTTTTTGCTGTGCGGAGTAGTTGTTTGTCGATGGATTCGATATCAGCAAAGATCAACTCAAGGTTAATAACTTCAATATCTAGTTTTGGATTCACGTGGTTTGAAACATGAATAACATTATCGTCTTCAAAACAGCGAACTACGTGAGCAATGGCATCTGTTTCGCGAATGTTAGCTAGGAACTTGTTGCCAAGGCCTTCACCTTTTGAAGCACCTTCTACAAGGCCGGCAATATCAACAAATTCCATTGTAGTCGCTAAAACACGTTCAGGTTTTACAATCTCAGCTAGTGCGTCTAAGCGAGGGTCTGGCATAGCAACAACGCCAGCATTTGGCTCGATAGTACAGAACGGAAAGTTTTCTGCGCCAATGCCTGCTTTGGTTAATGCATTAAATAGAGTCGATTTACCAACGTTAGGTAGCCCAACGATGCCGCAATTAAAACCCATAGTGAGATTCCTAATAATTAAGTGATTATGCTTTGAAGCTGTGTAGCTGATTCATTACGACATTTAGATTGCCGCGAACGATGTCATCCACATAGCGTAATGATTCGTCGATTGTTTGTTCTATTTTCGTGTAATCGTCTGGAGCGGCTTTTTTCAGAACGTAATTGGCAACTTGGCTTGCATGACCAGGATGTCCGATGCCTATTCTGAGGCGACCAAATTCTCGATTGTTCGCCAGCTTTGAAATAATGTCTTTTAATCCGTTGTGACCACCATGCCCACCGCCTTGTTTTAATTTGACGGTACCTGGGGAGATGTCTAACTCATCGTGAACAACAAGGATTTCTTCAGGAGGGATTTTATAAAACTGACAGACGGCCTGAACCGCTTTACCGCTTAAATTCATATAGGTGGTGGGAATAAGGAGATAGCATTCTTCACCAGCTATATAAACTTTGCCAAATTGGCCAAAAAACTTTTTTTCAGAACGAAGAGAGCATTGGCTCTGACGAGCCAATGCCTCAATCCACTGAGCGCCTGCATTGTGGCGAGTGTTCTCGTATTCGCTGCCTGGATTCCCCAAGCCTACTAATAATCTGAAACCTGCCACAATACTGCCTTCAATGAGATCTTAACGTTTAGACTTACCGATACGAGCGATAGGTTGGTCGTGATCTTCGCCTTTAAGCAAAGACACAAGCTCTACGCCTTCAGGAAGGATAACATCAGAAAGGTGGAAGATTTGATCAAGTTGGCCTTTGATCACGTCTACTGTCAATACTTCTGGAAGGTTTGCTGGTAGGCAACGAACTTCAGCCAATTTAGACTCTACAGTCAAACGACCACCTTGCTTGCTAACGCCTTCACTTTGTGCAGCGTTGATGAAGGTTAAAGGAACACGAGTAGTGATCACTTTATCAGCTTGAGCGCGCTGAAGATCCATATGCATTACTGCGCCGCTTGATGGGTGGCGTTGTAGCGCTTTAACAAGAACTTGTTCAGTTTTGCCTTCAACAGTTACTTCAACTAGGCCAGTTAAGAAACCAGGAGTGCCAACAGCTTTAAGTAGCTCGTTGTCTTTGAAAGAGATAGATACTGGAGCAGTCTCACCGCCATAAATAACAGCTGGCACTAGGCCTTCGTTACGAAGGCGGCGGCTCGCACCTTTACCTTCTTGAGTACGTGCTACGGCATTAATAGATAATGACATGGTATTTTCCTAATAATTAATAAAGTTTGTGCCCAGAAATGCGACCCGTTCCGAGCGTTAGTGTTTGGCTTAGGCCCCAAACATGGCACTGATAGACTCTTCGTTGCATACGCGACGAACAGCCTCCGCCATAATGTCAGACATCGACAATTGGCGTATTTGAGGGCAGTTAAGCGCCTCTTGTGTCAATGGGATGGTATCAGTCACGACCAACTCATCAAGCACGGAATTTTTAATGTTTTCAATCGCTTTGCCAGACAGTACAGGGTGAGTACAGTAAGCAAGTACTTTTGCTGCACCATGTTCTTTTAGTGCTTTTGCAGCAGCACATAATGTGCCACCAGTATCACACATGTCGTCCACTAGAACGCATGTTTTGCCAGCTACATCGCCTATCAAGTGCATGATTTGTGCTTCATTGGCACGAGGGCGACGCTTATCAATGATGGCTAAGTCCGCATCATCTAGTAATTTTGCAAAAGCACGTGCACGAACACCACCACCCACATCGGGAGAAACAACCGTGATGTTTTCATGGCCTTGGCGTTGCAAATCATCAAGCAGTAATGGTGTGGCGTAGACGTTATCAACAGGGATGTCGAAGAATCCTTGGATTTGGTCTGCATGAAGGTCAACTGTTAGTACGCGATTGATACCCACTGCTGAAATCATATCAGCAACCACTTTTGCTGTAATTGGCACACGAGCAGAACGTACACGACGATCCTGACGAGCATAACCAAAGTAAGGTATAACAGCGGTAACTCGAGTGGCAGATGCGCGGCGTAAAGCGTCTGCCATGACGATAAGTTCCATCAAGTTGTCATTACTAGGTGCGCATGTAGATTGGATAATAAAAACGTCTTTACCACGAACATTTTCATTGATCTCGACCGTAATCTCTCCGTCGCTAAACTTACCTACGGTTGCATTTCCGATAGGTAGCCCTAGGCGGCGAACCACCCTGCGAGCGAGTTCAGGGTTTGCATTACCGGTAAAAACCATCAACTTGGACACTGTGTATACCCTTTGTATTTTGTAGCGATGACTATTTATTAGCCAAGAAAAGACTGGCTGAGGTGGTGTTGTCTATGTGGCACACTAACCTCGATTTTGCTCAATCCACTGGTTTAGCGCAGCGTGTGTTGGAGAAGTGTTACAGCCACGGCAAACCCAACTCTGCCATTTTGTCGGTGTAGACGATCTTACTCGTTCGGCGTCGCGCAAATTATCGAATGCTAAAAATAGACAAGCGCCTGTTCCTGTAAGCTTCGCGTCACCATAATTTTTCAACCACAGATACGCTTCATTGACCTCAGGATTGTGCTTTTTTACCACGTCTAAGCAATCATTATGCCCACCCAGCTTCAAGGCGTGCGATATTCTGATGGGAGGGGTGTCTCTTGTCAAATATTTATCGGTAAATATTTGACCAGTTGAGACGTGGCAATTGGGCTTAATGAGCAAAAAATACGGTGTATCTAACTCGACTTTTTGTAGCTTCTCTCCAACGCCTTCAGCAAACGCTGCGAACCCCATGACAAAAACAGGAATGTCAGCACCTAATTGCACGCCTAATTCTGCCAGTTTTTCCAAAGAAAGCTGGCATCCCCATAATACGTTTAGCGCCAACAAAGCGGTTGCTGCGTTTGAGCTACCGCCACCAATTCCGCCACCCATAGGTAATTGTTTTGTTAGGATAATGTCGATGCCGAATGTTGAATCTTTCTTGAATGGTGTCAGCAGTTTTGCCGCTTTATAAATGAGGTTATCTTCTGTAGGAAGATGCTCAATAATAGGTGTAATTGTGATTTGGTTATTTCTAGTTAGTGAAAAATCGAGCGTGTCGCATAAATCAATAAACTGAAACAGTGTTTGTAGTTCATGGTAGCCGTCTTCTCGTCGACCAGTGATGTGTAAAAATAAATTTAATTTTGCAGGAGAAGGTAATTGCATATTGGTTACTGAATGGTCCATTGGTTAATAATTAAATTGACTCTGAATGGCGGGTTTGACACTTGCATTTTTTGCGGTAAAGACAAGCCATCTACCTTAGTGAAATTGCTATAGGTAATAAGCCAGCCATCTTGCTCTATTTTATTTGGCAATTGGCTATCTGGGTCTTTGCTTATTCTAGCAGCCGAATTTGGATAGGCTAACCCTCTAATCCAATATGTGACTTGGTTGACAGGGAACTCCCAGCCTAACTCTTGTTGTAGTAAAGTCGCTGGGTTGTTACCTGTAACGACAGTATCTTCATAAGCTAATGTCACAATACCATCATTCGATTGGTTTAGATGAGTAGCACCTTGTCCGAAAGGACCAACGATACTCAAGGCAAATGTTTTTGGATCCTTTTGCCAATTAAAATTGCCGGAAACGGCATCATTCTTTGTTCGTATACCTACTCTGCCTGATGTTTCCCATTTCGAAATGGCGCTAACGCTTTCTGGTGGTGGTGTTATTGGTCCTGTTGGTCTGGAACTACAGGCACTAATAAGTGCGGTAAAGGCAAGAATACAGAGCGTGCGATAAGTCATGACGGTTTGTCCTGTTTTTGTTCTTCAAGTAACGACGGTGACAGTCGTTTAATGGTGTCGAGTAAAAGTGGTGTATCGGGTGATGTCTCTAAAGCAGCTTCCCATACGGCTATTGCTTCTTTGTAATGGCGTTGTTTCCATAGTGATTCGCCGTAGTGGGCCGCGATTTCAGCGTCTGGTAAAATTGACCAAGCTTTTTTCAAATAATAAGAAGACTGCTCAAACTCTCCTTTCAGAAAGAATCCCCAGCCTAGGCTATCAATAATAGCGGGGTCATTGTCTGCTTTTTCATAAGCCGATTCTATGTACCTCATGGCTTCATCTATTCTTTTGGTTCGAGTGAGTAACGTATAGCCGAGAGCATTTAAGTACTGCGGATTGTCTGGGTCTTTTTGCAGCAAGGTTGTTAACTCTTTCTCCGTGATCTTCCAGTTACCTAGAGTGTCAGCGAGTAGCGCTTTGTGATAGCGCAAAGCGTCAGATTCTGGAAGTGCGATAAGAGCATTATTTATCAATTCGAATGATAAATCAGTATGGCCTTTTTCTTCATGAAGACGACTGATAGCGGCAACTTGCTCAGGCATGTTTTCTCGCGTTGTTCTACGTAGCACCATGTTATTGATATCATTCTCTTTGTTGTCATCATAAAGCCACAGGGCTATTTGATTGGTGGCATTGGTTCGTAAGGCGCCGTCAACTTTTTCCATCACCTTTACGGCTTGTGCTTTTTTATCCAATTGAGCTAGAGCAATGGCTGTTAAGTATTTAACCTGATTGGATAGGCCTAGTTGTTTTTCGGGGAGATCGTTGGCTGTTGCTAATGCTAATCCTGGTTGGTTGTGTTCCAGCAAGGTACGCATCAAGTTAATGCCAACTTGTAGTTTTTCAGGTGTCTCTAAATCTGTTTTTTGGAAAAACTCGGTAGCCGCCTTTGGTTGTTCATTTTCAACTAAGAAATCGATCAAAGGTGTGATTGTTCGCGTATTTTTGGGAAAATATTGAGATGCTGTTTGTAGTGTTTTGATGGCATCATCTAGCAGTCCAAGGCTTTTTTGGCTAAAGGCCAAAATAAGATAAAGTGCTTCATTTTTGTCTGTATTTTTTTGGGCTAACAGTTTTTCTGATGCATTAATAGCAAGCTGATATTTACCTGAAAGTAGTAAAAGATGCGCGTAACTTACTTGTATGTATTGATTATTTTTTAACTCTGGCGGAAGTGCATAAATTGCTGTTTCTATCGTATTGACTTGGTCGTTATCGCGGACATTATCTTCGAGGTAGATAGGTAAAAAACGCAACGAAACCTTATGTCTCATGGCGTTAATGAGTAGAGTGGTTACTTCTTCTGCGCGATTGTCTTTGATGAGAACCTGCAATTTTAATGAATAGGCGGCTTCCGATGTTGGGTCGACAGACAGCCATAAGTTCGCACTTCTTTCTATATAAAGGTGATTTTGAGATACCACTGCAATGTGTGTCAGTCTTTCTATCAGTGCAATATCGCCAGATTTGCTGGCTAATCCATAAAAAGGTTCAAAGGCTTTGTTTGGGCCTTCTCTTTGTAAGGTGAATTCGGCATTGAGTAATTCCTCAATTTTACCCTTATTAGCAAAGCTCTCCGTTATAGGTGTCTCTTTACTTGGTGGCAAGGTATTTTGTTGAGTCGTGTTTTGGCTACATGCATTCAGTAGAGGCAAGCTTAGAAGAGTGAAAAATAACAAAATCCCTTTTGTAATGGGCTTTTGGGGATGTTTTTTGTGTACAGGGCCTAAAACAACAGGCATGTTTTTTCTCGATGCTAAATTCATACAACCCTTATGGTATCGTTAGCGGCTCTTTATGTCAGTCATAACTATAAACTAATCCTATTACTTTTATTGAGCATATGGGGTGCGAAAAAAAGCGAATTTCTCGTATAATGTGTCTTCTTTATGTAAAGAGTCATGTTGGAGCAATGCTTGTTCCTGTCATTACCTTAAGATCTCGATCTTTGAGAAGAGTCCTGAATGCCGCTAATCACTGTAGGTATAAATCACAAAACTGCGCCGGTTTCGATACGTGAGCGTGTGGCCTTTGCGCCTGAAAAGATGATCGATGCCTTGTCTTCTCTGATATCTGAGAATAAAGCCAATGAAGCAGTAATAGTATCGACCTGTAATCGCACCGAGCTATATTGTTCGGTTGAAGATCTTAGCAAGGTGGATGGCGTGATTGCTTGGCTTGGCGAGTATCATGGCATTGCTTTGCCTGAATTACAGCAATACTGTTATACACATTCTGATGACGATAGTGTGCGCCACGTTATGCGTGTGGCATCAGGCTTAGATTCGTTGATTCTAGGCGAGCCTCAGATTCTTGGGCAAGTAAAGTCTGCTTATGCAGTTTCGCAAGAAGGCTCTTGTATTGGTCCGGAACTAGAATCTTTATTTCAGCGTACTTTTTCAGTTGCTAAACGTGTACGTACGGATACAGCCATCGGTGAAAATCCGGTTTCTATTGCGTTTGCTGCAGTGAGTCTTGCACAACGTATTTTCGCAGATATTAGAAACAGTACGGCGCTATTAATTGGCGCTGGGCAAACTATTGAGCTGGTAGCGCGGCATCTAAAAGAAAATGGTATTAAACGCATCATAGTGGCCAACCGAACCTTGGCACGAGCTCAGATCTTAGCGGATGAGCTTAATGCTGAAGCCATTATGTTGGGTGAAATTGGCGATTATTTATCACAGGCTGATATCGTTATATCGTCTACAGCGAGCCAATTACCCATTATCGGTAAGGGCATGGTAGAGCGTGCAACGTCGCAACGTCGCCATTCACCAATGTTGTTAATTGATATCGCTGTGCCTCGTGATATTGAGCCAGAAGTGGAAGAAGTAAACGACGCGTATCTCTATACCGTCGATGATCTTCATTCAGTGATTGAAGAAAATGTCAGAGCAAGGCAAGATGCGGCGAAAGCGGCCGAGCGAATGATCGAAGAAGGGGTTGATTCTTATCGACGAGTGGTTGAGTCGAGGAAAGTGTCAGACCTGATAGTGACCTTTAGGCAATCCGCTGAGGCCATAAAAAATACAGAACTGGAAAAAGCTCTAAAAGGTCTTGAAATGGGACAGTCTCCTGAGCAAGTGCTTAACAAACTTGCTCATGGTTTAATGAATAAGCTCATTCATGCGCCAACACGCTATTTGCGTGATGCTGGTGCCGACGCCGATCAAGATGCATTAATCATTGCCTCAAATGTATTGGGCATTTACGAAGAAAAAGATAATTAAAAAATGAAAGAATCCATAAAGTTAAAATTAGAAAGTTTATCTGATCGTTATGACGAATTATCAGCGCTTTTAGGTGTGGCTGAAGTCATTATGGATCAAGATTTGTTCCGTGCTTATTCCAAAGAATACGCAGAGCTTGAGCCTGTTGTTAAGTGTTTTAATGAGTTTCAGCAAATAGATGAAAACATTGCTGAAGCCGAATTGATGATGACGGATGCTGACCCAGACATAAAAGAAATGGGTGTGGAAGAATACAAAGCCGGTCAAGCACAAAAAGAAGAGCTTCAGCTAGTATTGCAAAAATTGCTTTTACCTAAAGATCCGAACGACTCTCGTAACGTATTCCTAGAAGTGCGTGCTGGTACTGGTGGCGATGAAGCGTCTATTTTCTCTGGCGATTTATTCCGCATGTATTCTCGTTATGCAGAGACACAACGTTGGAAAGTTGAAATTGTCAGTGCAAGCGATGGTGAGCATGGCGGTTACAAAGAAGTGATTGCTCGTATTGTTGGTGAAGGTGCTTATTCTAAACTGAAGTTTGAATCCGGTGCTCATCGAGTCCAACGTGTTCCAGCGACGGAATCTCAAGGCCGTATCCATACGTCAGCTTGTACTGTAGCTGTTATGCCTGAAATGGATGAATTAGATGACATCATCATCAACAAATCCGATTTGCGCATTGATACTTTCCGTGCCTCTGGTGCGGGTGGTCAGCACGTAAACAAAACAGACTCGGCCATTCGTTTGACGCACATTCCAACAGGCGTTGTCGTAGAGTGTCAGGAAGAGCGTTCGCAGCATAAAAACCGTGCCAAAGCCATGTCTTTGCTCGCGTCTCGTTTGCAAGCGGCTGAACAAGAAAAAGCGGCGAGTGAGCAATCCGAAGCGCGTAAATCCTTGGTGGGTAGTGGTGATCGTTCTGAACGTATCCGTACTTACAATTATCCACAAGGCAGGGTTACTGATCACCGTATTAACCTAACTTTGTACAAGCTAGATGAAATTGTTGCTGGTGAATTAGACTCTTTGATCAACCCGCTAGTGAACGAGTTCCAAGCGGAGCAGTTGGCAGCGTTAAGTGGCGATAATTAATCTGAATAAATAAAGGTAATCATCGCATATGCGAATTGATGAACTACTAAAAGGCGCTTACGAGCGCCTTACTTTTGTCTCTGAGACTGCTCAGTTAGATGCGCAGTTATTGCTTGCTCATGTCTTAGCTGTGTCAACTTCCTATTTTTATACCTGGCCAGAAAAACTAGTCAGTACATCAGACGTAGGGCGCTTTAATGACTTATTGGCTCGTCGGGAGCTTGGTGAGCCTGTTGCGTATTTATTGGGTCAGCAGGCGTTTTGGAGCCTAGACCTTGAGGTCGCTCCTTGTACTCTGATTCCTCGAGCTGACACTGAACGGCTGGTGGAAGTGGCTTTGTCTGTGCTTGATATAAGCAAAGTAAATCGCATTCTAGATCTTGGTGCTGGGACAGGCGCAATTGCCTTGTCGCTGGCGTCAGAGCAGCCTAAATCGACTGTTGTTGGCGTGGATCTAGTTGAAGAGGCTGTGGCTTTGGCTAAGCGTAATGCGTTACGAAATCAGCTTAGTAATGTGACGTTTATACAAAGTAGTTGGTTTGATGCTTTAGAAGGTTGCGAACCATTTGATTTGATCGTGTCGAACCCGCCTTATATTGACCCTGATGATGAACATTTGTCACAAGGTGATGTGCGTTTTGAGCCTAAAAGCGCTTTAGTGGCGGATAATCATGGTATGGCTGACATTGAGCATATCATTCAGATAGCGCCTAATTTTATGATGCCAAATGCCTATTTAATGTTCGAGCATGGTTATGAACAGGCTGCAGCTGTTCGAAAATGTCTGATTGACGCGGGCTTTTCTGCCGTCGAGAGTTTTCAAGATTTAGGTGGCAATGATCGGGTTACCATTGGGCAATATAGTTTAAAGAAGTAAGCGCTAGAGTTAGCGCTTACTTCGTTTGGTCGCTTTACTTCTTTGGCTGTGCGCTTTCTGGGCGAATAAACATAGGAGTGTCTTTTGTTGATTGCTGAGGATCATAGCGATAACCAGCTAGATCAAATGCCTTAAGTTCATCTAGCGTTTCACATCGGTTTTCTATTAGGTAGCGAGCCATCAAACCACGGGCTTTTTTTGCATAAAAGCTAATCACTTTAAACTTGCCATTTTTTTCGTCGAGAAAGTTTGGGCTAATTAATGGTGACGTTAGCTTCTTTTTGTTAACCGCTTTGAAGTACTCGTTAGAGGCTAAGTTGACCAGTAATTCGCCTTCTTCAAGAGTTTCGTTAATCTTGTCAACAATGATGTCTCCCCAAAATTGATAGAGGTTGCTGCCTTTGTCGTTCTTTAGGCTAGTCCCCATTTCTAATCGATAGGCCTGCATCAGATCTAATGGTTTTAGCAGCCCGTACAGACCACTTAAAATACGTAGGGACTCTTGTGCGTATTTCATATCGCTTTCATTTAATGAGTAAGCATCTAGCCCTGTGTACACATCGCCCATAAAAGTATAAATAGCAGGGCGGCTGTTATCTTTAGTATGCTCTTTTTGCCATTCTTGGTAGCGAGATACATTAAGCGTAGCAAGCTTGTCACTGAGCTTCATGAGGGAAGCGATGTCCGCCGGTGAATACGGTTTGATCGTATCGATGAGCTCTTTAGATTCATCTAGCAGTTCAGGTACGCTGAACGTATCAATGCTAGGGGGCGAGGTTAGGTCTAATGTTTTCGCTGGTGATATTAAAAACTTCATAGGTATTCCATCTGCTTGATCATTGCGTTTGCTAAAGATTATCCATAGAGTGTCGATAGATATCCAGACAATGCTTTAATAGAGACAATTTATGAAGAATAATCTGATACCATTCCCTTCTTCTCGTCAGAGTCATGATGAAAAAGAAGCTCCTCTTGCATCAAGTGATGAATTAAAAGCTCTTAGAACGGCTTTTGATAAGGCTCGAGCTGATTGGGTGGTTGAGCTTGCCGAGTTACCTGAAAATAATAAAATTTGCTGCGGCTCTAAAAAATAATTAGATAGTTTACGGTTGTTTTTTATATTGGGCTGCCTATTAAGGTGTTTAACCCATGTTGCTTTTCCTTGTTCGAAATTCCCTTCCTTTTATGTTCGTGTTTGCTGTTCTTGGCTTTTTACTTCCCTCGGTTTCGTTAGCTTTTTTCCCTTTTTTACCTATTGTGCTGTTTACCCTAATGTCATTGACGCTGTTAGGTATGAAACAAAATGAATTAATTAAACGATTGAGTAGTAAAGGAATATGGCTCTATGCCATGTTGCATTCTGCTGTGTTTATGGGGGTAGTCAGTGTAATTGGCTGGTGGTTGGCGTTTGATTCTGATCTTTTATTAGCCATTGTTGCAGTGGGCGCGACTGGATCTTTATTTGCGACACCTGCGATTGTTAGAGCGTTAGGTTTTGATAGCCTACAGGCTATGGCAATGACTATTGCAACAACACTAGTTTTACCTCTTTCTATTTTTATTACCTTGATATTTTTTCAGACACAAAGTGTTAAATTGGATTGGGGAAGTTATTTCATTCGCTTAGTGGTTTTTATATTTGGCCCCATGTTGTTCTCATTTTTTGTTCATCGTTTTTTACCTGAAGAAACATTAAGTCGGTTTTTGATGAAAATATCGCCTTATACCATTTTGTTGGTGTTTGCTTTTCCATTTGGATTGGTTGGTAGTTTTCGTGTGTTATTTGATCAAGATCCAATGATGGCATTGAATTACTTTCTGATAGCAACGGGTTTATGTTGTTTATTTTTTGCTTTGTCTTATCTTTTTTATCGCAAGCACGGCAAAGCTATTGCACTAACGGCAGCGATTACTTCTGGAAATCGAAATGTCTTACTTACATATAGTATTGCAGGGGCTTTATTGGGGCCGGCGTTTTTACCCTTAGCTGGTGCTTTACAAATACCTACATATTTATTACCCGTTTTTACTCGCTGGCTAAATAGAAGCTTACTAAAATAATATTCAGATATTTTGATAAATTTATCTTATGGTTAAGTTAAGATAAATTGGTTTCTATCTAAAACTACCTTTATATAAAGTTTCAAGGATAGCTTTTCTATGCGCCAAAATATGCCAGTGACAAATCAAGAGAAAACATTTTCTAAAGATGAGAAGCTCATTACGACTACAGATTTGAAAGGAAAAATTCTTCACTGCAATGATGCATTTGTAAAAATTAGCGGCTTTGATAAAAGCGAGTTAATTGGTAGCCCTCATAACATCGTACGCCATCCTGATATGCCTAAAGAGGCATTCAAAATTATGTGGGACACTTTAAAGCAAGGAAAAGCTTGGATGGGCTTGGTGAAAAATCGCTGTAAAAATGGCGACTTTTACTGGGTGGATGCTTACGTAACCCCTGTCACTGAAGGTGGAAAAGTTATTGGTTATGAATCTGTTAGGACCGTGCCTAATAGAGAAGACGTAGCACGAGCAGGAAAAATCTATCAACGAATCAATAGTGGTAAAAATGTTCTGCCAAGAGCCTTTATGTCATGGAAGCTAGTGTTGCCTTTGGTTGGTATCGTTCTGGCTGTTGCTGCAGGCAGTGTTAACATTATGTACGGTGCAGGCGTTCTGACTGTGGCAAGTTTATTGGTGAATGCCTTGTTTCTTTTGAACCATTCTAAATTACAGGCGACTTTAAAGCAGCGATTATCAACTGCTTTTCTTCATCCTCTAGCTGGCATAACTTATTCAGATACCTCCTTAGATATTGCTACCTTAGATGTTGGTGTAAAGAGTCTTTTATCAAGAATGGATGCTGTATTGACTCGTTTTGAAGATGAGTCTTTAAAAGTCTCTGAACAATCTAAAATTGGCCTTGGGCTTACAATCGAAACGACTAAAGGGATGGTAAGTCAGCAGCATGAAACCCAAGATGTTGCTGCCGCTATGCAGCAAATGACGACAACCATTAATGATGTTGCTCAACATGTACAAATGACTGCTGATAGCGCTAAATCTTCTTCTGGGGCCGCAAAAAGTGGGCAAAAAACTGTTGAAGAAACACGTCAGTCGATTCGCCAATTAAGTGAAACAGTGAATGATATCGGTGCTACGGTACAGGAATTGGCAGATCGCTCTGAACAAATTGCACAAGTCGCGCAGATGATAGATCAGATTGCTGAGCAAACTAATCTGTTGGCATTAAATGCGGCGATTGAAGCAGCGCGGGCAGGCGAGCATGGTCGAGGTTTTGCTGTGGTGGCAGATGAGGTACGTCAACTGGCTCAAAGAACACAGGGTTCCACAAAGGATATTCACCACATTATAGAAACGCTTCGCAGTGGTGCTAAAAACTCGGTATCGATTGCCAATCAAGGTAAGCAAGATGCAGCACAAGGTTTAGAAAAAATCATAGAGATGGAAAGCGCCTTTGTTAGCATTGTTGAGGCCGTGTCGAAAATATCTGATATGGCAATACAGATGTCGGCTGCAGTCGAAGAGCAAGCACATGTATCGGAGGATATTAATCGTCAAGTCGTGCGAATTTCAGATTTATCTGTTGAGAGCTCTGAAAAATCAAATCAATCAAGCGATAGTATTAGAGCTTTGCAAGATGTAGCGAATAATATGCATGAGTTGGTGGTGCGTTTTAAATAACGCTTTACTTTGGATGGCTGTTACATATTAACGATTAGTTCTATTTATGAATAATAAAAACGCTGTTATGAAAATAACAGCGTTTTTTATGTCTATATATTTTGCGAATGAGGTTGCTAAGGCAGAGGCAGTGGTTTTAATTGATTGCTAGCATTACTCAGATTAATCATCATTAGCTCTTGGCTTGCTTTGGTATCGCCCATGGCTTTTAGTAAGCGACTCAGCTCTGCAAGCGCTTCGTTTTGTGTATCAAGAGAAAGTGCTTGTTCGTAGTAGTCTCTCGCTTTGCCCCACAGCATCATTGATTGGCTCAAGCGGCCACAGACAAGATATAAGTTTGCACTTGCTGGCTCTTTTTTAAGCCAGTTTTCACAATGGGTTAATAGCTTTTTAGGGTTGTCTTGTTTTATGTTGCCATATTCATATACCAACTCTTCAGACCATCTGTTATTTAAGCTATTGCGAATAAAGCTTTCCGCTTTTGCATCGTCTCCGAAATGAATGAGGGTGTGAGCATATAGTTGTCTCATCCTGTCATCTTGAGACAGAGTGTCTAATTTATTCCACAGGTTTTCTACTTCAGCAACCAGCTCTTTTTTGTTTTGTCCAAGCTTATTGCGAAACTTTATCTTATCAAGTAGAGCTAAAAATGCATTTCGTTCTAACTCAAGCATATTATCATCATCGAATATGCCATCTTTTTTGAGTATTGGGGTTAGGGTGAGCAAGGCATCCCAGTCTTTTAGCTGCTTGTAAACCGTGACTAGCATTTTTAATACTTGTTTGTGCTTTGGTTTCAACTTTTGTAGACGCAAAAGCGAGGCGAGAGCGCCTTCGTAGTGTTCTTGCTTTATTTGGATTTGGCTTTGAGCAAAGCCAATAGCAAATTCTGCCTCTGGTGTTGATTTATGGGCGGAGCGTAATAATGCTTTTGAGCGTTCATGTTCATCTTGTTCGCTGGCGGCATAAGCGGCACCGATATAATTGATCAGTGGGTAAGGGACTTTTTCGGCGCTGTTGGTTAGTAATTTCTCTGCTTTGTTCCAATTGCCACCAACGAGTTCCAACATGCCTCGAATAGTATTTCGTGAGGCTCTTTTTTGCGCCAAATTGCCAGTGACTTTTGCTAGAGAGTTGCTGGGCCTTAGAGCTATAAACAGAATTCGTTTTACCCAGCTAAGTACAAATAGCGCGATAACCATGGCTACAACCAAGACCCATAAACTGGTTTCAACGGTAACGCCATTGTAAGCCACGAGTACATAGCCGCTGTCTTGACGCATCAGTAGCCCTAATACACCACCCACTGCCATCATGATGACAAGTAGGAAAAGGAGTTTTCTCATGCTTTATCTCCTAGATCGGTTTGAGGTGCAGTAGTGCTTTCGCTTTTTTTCTCACTCTCTATTTGAGACTGCTCAACATTATCGGGGATATTTTGTTTGATTGAGCTGCGGTCATTCCATTCCTTCATTAATGATTTCATCGCCATTAATGATTCTCTAGGGAGTGGTAGGTCTGGTGATGGATTCAGCTGTTGCAATACGGTTAGACTGGCCAAGAATGTTGTAACAATATTTGATTGAGTTTCGAAATGCTCTGTTGTTGCGTTTGCAACACGAGACAGCGCTTGTTGGTAAATCATTGGCTCGCCTTTGATTAAGGCTACCTGAGCAATTTCCAGTTGTAGTTGTATACCAGTAATGAGCTCTTGGTATTCTGCTGGTGGCAGCAACGCTTTTATTGGTTTGTGATTGTAATTTATGACCACTAGTGAACGTATGGATTTCCAAAAGCTTTCTAGAACTGAGGTTATTTTGCTGGTTGTAGAGTCGTCAGCTTCTTTTGTTTTCTCTGTGGTATTTGCTTGCCACTCTTTGGATGGTTCTCGTTGAGGCAGAGTTTGAACACTATCATACAAAGCGTTTAGCTTGAGGTAAGCGCCTTCTAAATCAAATTGGCTAATGGACTTTAACGCTTGGATGTCTTTTGCTAGGGCTTTACGTGTTGCAAATACGATAGGGTCTTCTAGTTCATTAAGAATATCATCAGCATTGATGAGTAATGTGGCCGCGCCGCTATTGTCAGACTCAAGTAATAAACGTTGATTAGCAAGACGAATTAAATACTCAGCCTCAGCTAACTTCCAATCTTCTTTAGTGGTGTTGTTGAGTCGATTAAGCTTTGATTCAAGTGATAGTAGCTTTTCGTCCTGTTGAGCTTGCTGGACAGCGAGCTCATTTTTTTGCAATAAGATTGTTTGCTCTGACGTTTTAACTTGTTCAATTAGTTGATTAAACTGAGATTTATTCAGCGTATTTGCGTTTAACTTATTATCGAAATCAGTTTGTTGCGTTGTTAATTGCTGAATGTCTTTGTGAAGTGTGCTTTGAGTACTTTGGAAATATAACCAACCACTTGTTGCTAGGGCGACAGCTGATAGGCCAAGAGAAAGTGAGACAAGTAGATTGATTGCTGGTTGTGGTGTGTTTTTTTCTTTAGCTTTTTCAAGCAGATCTGGCTGCTTCTTTTGGCTTTTAGTTTCAGCTTCAGGCGTTGTCTCAATAGCGGCGTTTGGATGTTGCTCTTGCTTGTTATTCTCAGTCATTCTATTTTCCTGTGTGAAATTCTGTCGCTTTGATCAAGCTATTATCGTCAGCGCCATTTGCGCACGAGGCATTTATCCAACCCATTTCTTTTGCTTGCTGATTGACCCTGATACTAGGTGTGAGTATAGGCAGCGTTTTCCATTCTGGTTTATGCAGCGACACGTATTCTGAAAGATTGAGTAAACTTTCTCCACTTGTTACCCATATTAAATTGATATCGGGCAGCATGAAGAAAGTTTGAGCATAATAGATCGGTTTTTTTCTATCGTAGAGCGAAAGATAGCTGACTTTTGCGCCTCTCTCCTCCAGCTTATTGGCAAGTTCTGGGCGTCCACCTTCGCCACGAACAATCAATACTTTCTGATCTTTCATTCTGGCAGTCTTTAACCATTCAAGTAAGGCTTCAGTAGTATGTCCAGGATTCGATAGAGCTGGAACGCCTTCATTTAATAATGTTTGTGTCGTACCTTGGCCTATGCCGATCCAATGAACATTAATTGGTAGCATTGGCCAGCATTCATCTAGCCAATCGCACGCGAGACGAGCGGCATTTTTACTAACAAATATAACGTAATCAAACGTATCGATATCAAAAATTTGTGCCCGAATAATAGCTTTTTTGTTTATATCTTCTACAGGTGTAATTTCCAACATTGGAAGAGGTACTGCTACCCAGCCGTAAGCGCGAACGCGTTCACGGCTAAGCGAATTTTCAGGCTCGGGGCGGGTTATTAGGATACGACAGTCTTGCACTAATATTTTGCCTATTCTATTTTGCTTTCTAGTTGAACTTCTTAATTACTATTTTCTTCATTGTATAAGGCATCAAGTATGATGTCTGCGCCGCGAGCAAGTAAGTCGTCGGCCAATTGAACGCCAAGGGATTTTGCATCGTCTTTATGACCACGAATTTCGCCTTCAATCATGGTTTTGCCATCAGGACTACCGACCAAGCCTCTTAACCAAATAGAGTCGCCTGTTAATATCGCAAAACAAGCAATAGGGGCTTGGCACCCGCCATTAAGGCGTTCATTCACTGCGCGTTCTGCAGTAACTCGAATGGCCGTTTCTTCATGTTGCAATGGCGCTAATAAATTAATGGTTTTAACATCATCAGATCGGCATTCTATTCCCATCGCACCTTGTCCGCCTGCTGGTAAGCTCGTTTCAGCAGGAATTCTTTGTCGAATTCGGTCAAGCATTTCTAGGCGAACTAAGCCAGCCGTCGCCAAAATAATGGCGTCGTATTCACCGTCATCCATTTTTCTGAGGCGCGTATTCACGTTGCCACGAAGGTCTTTGATTATTAGGTCGGGGCGTTTCATGCGTAACTGGCAAGAGCGGCGTAAGCTGGATGTACCTACGACCGCACCGCTTGGTAGCTGATCAAGTGATTCCACTTTATTAGAAACAAAGGCATCGCTAGGGTCTTCGCGCTCACAAATTACGGCGAGACCTAATCCTTCAGGAAAGGCCATTGGTACATCTTTCATGGAATGCACAGCAATATCGGCTCGACCTTCTGTAAGTGCGTTTTCTAGTTCTTTAACAAAAAGACCTTTGCCGCCAATTTTAGAAAGAGGTGAATCTAAAATTTGATCGCCTTTTGTTGTCATGCCAAGTAATTCAACTTTCATGTCAGGGTAGAGGCTTTCTAGTTGCGCTTTGACGTTATTGGCTTGCCAAAGGGCTAACTGACTTTCTCTGGTTGCGATCACAATCTTATCTTTCACTTCATCTCCTAATGACTTGTAGATGGACAAATATCTTTCACTTTTCTTCATCAATGATACTCGTTAAGAAGGAGTCCGTCATCTTTCAATGCTTTATAAGTCGAGGCGCTTAATGTACTCTTGGCAGCTGTTTGAATTTGTGTGGGAACCAACCGAATGACTGATACTAATAAAACCACGAACCAGCAATGGGGTGGTCGTTTTTCTGAGCCTGTTGATGCGTTTGTTGCGCGTTTTACTGCTTCTGTTGAGTTTGATCAACGTATGGCAAAACAGGATATTCAAGGGTCAATTGCACATGGCAAAATGCTTGCTAGTGTTGGTGTTTTGACTGAAGAAGAGCGAGATCAGATTATTCAGGGGCTGACTGAAATCGAAGACGAAATTGCTCGCGGTGAATTTGTGTGGTCGATTGAGTTAGAAGATGTTCACATGAACATTGAAGCTCGTTTGACGCAAAAAATCGGCATAACAGGTAAAAAATTGCACACAGGCCGTTCTCGTAATGACCAAGTAGCTACAGACATTCGCCTTTATATGCGTGACGAAGTGGATTTCTTGTTGGAGGAGGTTACTCGTTTACAACAAGGCATTTTGAGCTTAGCTGAAAAAGAAGCGAACACCATTATGCCTGGCTTCACACATTTGCAAACGGCTCAGCCAGTGACCTTTGGTCATCATTTGATGGCTTGGTATGAAATGATGCAGCGTGATTACGAGCGTCTAGTTGATTGCCGTAAACGTATTAATATTTTACCGCTTGGCGCAGCTGCGCTTGCGGGAACAACTTATCCAATCGATCGTCATATGACGGCAGAGTTGCTAGGTTTTGAACGCCCAACTTACAACTCTTTGGATTCAGTAAGTGACCGAGATTTTGCCATCGAATTTACGGCAACGGCGTCTATTATCATGATGCATATGTCCCGCTGGGCTGAAGAAATGGTGATGTGGGTATCTGCTCAGTTTAACTTTATTTATTTGCCAGACCGCTTTTGTACCGGCTCGTCCATTATGCCTCAGAAGAAAAATCCAGATGTGCCAGAATTGGTTCGTGGTAAAACAGGTCGTGTTTATGGACATTTAATGGGCCTGTTAACCCTGATGAAGTCACAATGCTTGGCTTACAACAAAGATAACCAAGAAGACAAAGAACCTTTGTTTGATACGGTTGATACGCTTAAAGGCTCATTACGTGCATTTGCCGATATGATTCCTGCAATTGAGTCTCGTAAAGAACATATGTACGAAGCTGCTCGTCGTGGTTTTTCTACTGCTACCGATTTAGCTGACTACTTGGTACGTCATGGCGTTGCATTCCGTGATGCTCACGAAGTAGTGGGTAAAGCTGTGGGTTACGGTGTGAAAACCGGAAAGGATTTGTCTGAAATGACATTGGAAGAACTTCAATCTTTCGGTAGCATGATCGAAGCTGACGTCTTTGATGTTTTGACTCTTGAAGGTTCTGTAGCAGCTCGTAACCACATTGGTGGAACGGCACCTGCTCAAGTATTAATAGCAGTCGAACGCGCTAAAGTAGACCTTTCTGCAAGATAAGTTTGTTTAGTTAGACTGACTGGAACTATTTAAAACGGCTACCTTTGAGTAGCCGTTTTTGTTTAGGTGACTTTTTAGGAAGACAGTTATTTTGCTGCTTGATCTAAATTGAATGGTGAGTCTGGCCCTAATAACTCATTTGTGATGATGCTGGGGGAAATATTCAACTCAAAGTGAAATAACTTTGATTTTACCCCACAACCATCAAATACAATGGCCCAACCTTCATTGCTGCCTTCTTTCGGTAGTCGCCAGCAGACACCTTTGATATTGACGTAGCGTGTACCATCCGCGTCTTTGGTGATTGGGTAGTCGACTTCTTTTGTTAAGCCTTTCAAATAGTCTTTTTGTGCTTTCTTCGACTCTGTAATTTTATCTCTCAATTCTTCAGAGAAAACACCAGTTAGTGCTTCATCCTGTACATCTGGCGACAAAGATACTTTTGATAAATCAAGTAGTTCTGGTTTGTCGGAGCTTAACTGAGCCGTATTAATATTTGGATTCAGTGCATTATCTTGTAAAGACGTTTCTGATAACACCTGCTCATTGTCTATGTTGTTTATTACTTCTTGAGGATCAAATCCATTATTTCTTTCACTTAGTTCTTTGCCTGTAGGTTTTTCAGACACAATGCTGGCTGGTGGCTCAGTTGGTATTATTGAGTCTGTTTCTTCTATTTGTTCCGCTTGCTCAGTTTTTGCAGGTTGTGTTTCTTCTGTGGCTAGCGTTGTTTCAGCTTGCTGAGCATCCACTGGTTTAGTTTCTTCGCTCTGGTTAAATACTTCCGCTTCAGTTGGCTCATTATTTGGTGTTTTTTGTGTTGCCGGTAATAAAAACAATTCAAAAGTGGAGGGTTGAGTGTCTACATCAAACCAATGTTGGCTGTCTGATACTTCGATTATGAGTATGTGTATTGCGATGGCACAGACAAGTGCAGCCATCCATGGGGCAATCTTGTTTTTCATTAAGCTTCTTGTTTTTTGTGTTTTGTTGAAGTTAGCGATGTTTGAGTCCAACTTAAGTCAGTGTCTTTATAGCTTG
The DNA here is from genome assembly GCF_002806845.1 of Marinomonas sp. ef1. Classification (NCBI taxonomy): domain Bacteria; kingdom Pseudomonadati; phylum Pseudomonadota; class Gammaproteobacteria; order Oceanospirillales; family Oceanospirillaceae; genus Marinomonas; species Marinomonas sp. ef1. The sequence goes on from NZ_NHTT01000017.1 coordinate 35,650, forward strand.
AGGTAAATATAGCAAATTCAAGGTAAAGCGCATGCCTATTCTGTCTAAAGAATACTGTCCAAAGAATATCTATGTAATTAGCTCGCTGGGGTTGGGAAACGAACTGGCTGCAAGGTATACTGTCTCAATCAAAAATAGAAGAGATAAGATGATGTTTAAGTTGCTTTCAGTGTGTGTGTTGGCTGTTTTCCTTACAGCTTGCGGAAATAAAGGTGCGCTTTATTTACCGAGTGACACGGCTGAAACGCAGCAAGAATCGTCTTTATAGCTGAGGATTCCCTTTTGGACTTTTTTAATTATTCGAATCAGACTCTGCATGCAGAGGATGTTGCCTTGTCAGATGTTGCAAATCAGTATGGTACGCCTTGTTACGTATACTCTCGTGCCACTCTTGAACGTCACTATAAAGCTTACGCGGATGCATTCGCATCACACCCAACCTTGATCTGCTATGCGGTAAAAGCCTGTTCTAATATTGCGATTTTGAATGTCTTAGCTCGCTTGGGATCAGGCTTCGATATTGTTTCTGTTGGTGAGCTTGAGCGTGTTTTAAAAGCGGGTGGCGAGCCTTCAAAAGTTATGTTCTCCGGTTTAGGTAAACAAGCCGTGGAAATGCGTCGGGCGTTAGAAGTCGGTATTCATTGCTTTAACGTCGAATCTGAAGCAGAACTATACCGATTGGATCAAGTTGCTGGCGAAATGGGCAAAGTGGCGCCTGTATCTTTACGCGTCAATCCTGATGTCGATGCTAAAACTCATCCTTATATTTCAACGGGTTTGAAAGAAAACAAGTTTGGCATCGATATTAAAGACGCGGTTCGTATCTACAAAATTGCTCATGAATTACCTAACTTAAATGTTATGGGCGTAGATTGCCACATCGGCTCACAATTGACAGAACTAAAACCTTTCTTAGATACATTCGATCGTCTTATTGGTTTGGTAGATGAACTAGCTGAAGTCGGCATTACAATTAAACACCTTGATCTGGGTGGCGGGTTGGGTGTTCGTTATCGTGACGAAGTACCACCAGAGCCTTCTGATTACGCTAAGCTACTGCTTGAGAAAGTAAAAGGTAGAAATTTCGAACTGGCTTTTGAGCCAGGTCGTTCTATCGCAGCGAACGCTGGTATTTTATTAACACAGGTTGAGTTTTTGAAATGCAATCCGCATAAAAACTTCGCCATCATTGACGGTGCGATGAATGACCTTATCCGCCCATCTTTATACGGCGCGTGGATGAACATTGTTCCTGTCTCTTTGTTGCCAACGCCAGAGGGCAAGCGCAACTACGATCTTGTCGGTCCTATTTGTGAGACCGGCGACTTTTTGGGTAAGGATCGTGAATTAGATATTCAGGCCGGTGATCTTTTGGCGGTTCGCTCTGCAGGAGCTTATGGCTTCACCATGTCATCAAATTACAATAGCCGGAATCGTGCTGCGGAAGTTATGGTCGATGGCGATAAAACCTATTTGATTCGTGCTCGTGAAACGATTGAACATCAGTTAGCTGGTGAGCAAATCTTGCCAGACTAAGGAGTTCGTCGTGTTATTAAAATTTACCAAAATGCATGGTCTAGGAAATGATTTTGTTGTAGTCGATGCGGTGTCTCGTAAGGTGTTTTTTAATAAACAGCAAATCGAGAGGTTGAGTGATCGTAACTGGGGGATTGGCTTTGATCAGCTTTTAGTGGTTGAGCCACCCACTGATCCAGATATGGATTTCCGTTATCGTATCTATAATTCAGATGGCAGTGAAGTTGAGCATTGTGGAAATGGTGCTCGTTGTTTTGCTAAATTTGTTTTAGATCGAGAGTTAACAAATAAGCGCATTATCAATGTTGAAACAAAGCGCGGTGCGATCCAATTACGTGTGCTAGACGGTGGTTTAGTTACGGTAGATATGGGAGCACCAAGTTTTGAACCGCAGGATTTGCCGTTTACAGCAGAACCTTGTGACACTCTTTACAGCATAATGGCTGATGGCACTGAATATTTAATGACACCAGTGTCTGTTGGTAATCCCCATGCAGTGATCAAAGTTGATCAACTAATGGATGATGAGGTTGCTAAAGTTGGTGCGTTGATTGAGTGTCATGAGCGCTTTCCTAGAAAGGTGAATGTTGGCTTTATGCAGGTTATTAATCCTGATGAAATCAATTTACGTGTTTATGAGCGTGGCGTGGGTGAAACTCAGGCTTGCGGAACTGGTGCTTGTGCGGCGGTTGTTGCTGGAATTAAACAGGGATGGTTATCACCTAAAGTGACAGCCCATTTGCGCGGCGGAGATTTACATATTGAATGGCAGGGTGAAGGCTCGCCTATTCTTATGACAGGTCCCGCTGAGAAAGTATTCGAAGGTCAAATTTACCTATAGAGGGATTATGAGCGAAGAAGAAGTGATTCAATATTTGTCAAAAACACCGGATTTTTTTATTCGGCATGCTGATTTGTTGGAGAGTCTGACACTTCCTCATCCAGTTAATGGGAAAGTAGTTTCGTTACTTGAATATCAGGTGAATTTGTTACGCAAGTCGACGGCTGATTATCGTGCTCAATTTGAGCGTTTAGTCGAAGTGGCTCGTGAAAATGAGTCTACTATGCAAAAAAGTCGTCGTTTAGTATTAGCAGGTCTTACCTGTAGCTCCTTAGACGACCTAGCAGTTATTGTCGACGATATGGTGAGAGACGATTTTGAAGTGTCTCATCATGAATTGGTTTTATACGGCGAGTTTCCAGATAGTGCTGTTAGGTCTCATAAGCTGGTGGAAGACGATATGTTTTTGTCTCATGCTGCTGGGTTTACGGACTGTTTTTGTGGAATGTTACCAGCAAATGAAATGAGCTTTCTTTTCCTTGATGATGCTACGTCTATTCGTTCTGTTGCTGTTTTACCGCTTCTTTCGCGAGAAGGCGGAGAGATTAGAAAATGTGGTGTTCTGGTGTTAGGGGCAGAAAGCAAATCGGCTTTTGAAAAGGAAAAAGGCGCCTTGTTTCTTCAGTACCTCGCTGATTTATTGAGTGCGATTCTATTGAGGCTGTTGCCGTGAGCATTCTTATTACCTTTGACCTTGATAATACTTTATGGGATGTCGCTCCGGTCATTATGCGAGCGGAATATGCCATGGAGTCTTGGTTTGAAGAGCGCTTTCCTGGTTTCTCTCTGCAATATTCGCTTCTCGCCCGAGAGGAGTTAAAAGGCCAAGTATTATCTAAGAATCCAGAAATGGCTTTTAATCTGACTGCGATTCGCTTAGCTGTATATAAGCTTGCGTTAAAGCAATTTGGGTTGCCTTCTGAGGAAGCTGAATCTGTTGCTGGTGCTGCGCTGGCGCACTTTTGTGAGTGGCGTCAAAAGGTTGATCTTTACCCCCACGTTGTGGATGTCTTGGAAGCTTTGAGCCAGGATTATGCTTTGGCTGTTATCACCAACGGTAATGCTGATGTATTTCATCCTTATGTCGGTTTAGGACAGTATTTTGATTTTGCTGTACGAGCAGACCAGGTTGGTGTTGCAAAGCCTGCTGTTGATGTATTTTCAATGGCAGCAAAAAAGGCTGGTGTAGACTTATCTGAGCTTATTCATATTGGTGATCACCCTATGGATGATGTCTTTGGTGCGTCAAATGCTGGAGCAAAAAGTATTTGGTTTAATCGTCATGGTGCCCAGCGTTGGGGGGATGATTGGGGCGCTCGCTCTCATGCAGAAATACATTCCTTACTTGAATTGCCAACAGTCATTCGATCTTTAATGTTATAGCATTTTTCTATCGCTTTAATTAAAGAGAACTCGTTTTTACCCCAATCATTTAGTGATACACTAGCCACATTCATTAGTTAAATATAGAATTTTGAGGAATTATTATGAGTGAGAACACAATTCAAATCACTGATGCTCAATTTGCAGAAGAAGTGCTTAATTCAGACATCCCTGTGATTGTAGATTTTTGGGCTCCATGGTGTGGTCCTTGTAAAATGATTGCGCCAGTTTTGGAAGACGTTGCTGCTGAATACGCAGGCAAAGTAAAAGTTGTTAAACTTAACGTTGACGAAAACCAAGAAACAGCACCTAAGTACAATGTACGTGGTATTCCTACTTTGCTTATCGTTAAAGGTGGTGAAGTGGTAGCGACTAAAGTGGGTGCAGTGTCTAAATCTCAATTGGTAGACTTTGTAAACAGCGCTATCTAATTGCTAATAGGGCCTTTGTCCTAGTTAGATCGTTATTGCGTTATAAAAAAGCAGCCTGATGGCTGCTTTTTTGTTTTTACTATCCTGTCCTATAATCAAACTACAACAAAGTGGGTCTGTTTTTCTCCCTATATTTGTTGCCGCTTTTTGCCGTTCTTATTTTAATTTTAATTAAGTGTATGAAAAATAAGGTTATTATTTATTGGCACTATAATTGCTTTATGTTGCTTGTATAGATGAATAATATTTTTCTTTGAGGATCCAATGGCTATTTCTTTTGCAAGTGCATTTGCTGGACATGATAAGACGCTTGAGTTTCGTAGCGCGAGAGCGGCTGTCCTTGCAAACAATATTGCCAATGCTGATACGCCAAATTATAAGGCGAGAGATATTTCGTTCGATTCGCTTTTAAATAATGAAAGTAAAAAATTACAGCTTGCTGGGACAAACTCACGTCATATTTCTGCGGAAGGTTTTTCTGGTGAGTCTGAAGATTTGTTGTACCGAAATCCTAACCAGCCATCTTTGGATGGTAATACGGTTGATATGCAAAGAGAGCAGGCTGAGTACGCTCAAAACTCACTACAGTTTGATACGAGTTTTATGTTCTTGGATCGAAAAATTAACGGCATGAAAAAAGCGCTTACTGGGAATTAATGACGATGTCTTTGAGTAATATTTTTACCATTTCTGGATCTGCAATGAGTGCTCAAACCATACGTTTGAATACGATTGCAAGCAACATGGCAAACGTAGACAGTGCTGCAAGTTCGGCTGATCAAACTTATCGTGCCCGTAAGCCCGTATTTTCACAAATGATGAATGACAGCATGCGTGAATATGGTTGGAACAATGCGAACAAAGATGATACCGGTGCTGGTGTTGGGGTGAAAGTAGATGGCATTGTGGAATCGGACGCACCTTTACAGCCTAGATACGAACCAGATCACCCAATGGCAAATGAAGATGGTTACGTGTTTTATCCGAACGTAAACCCGATGGAAGAGATGGCGGATATGATGTCAGCGTCTCGTTCTTTTCAGACAAACGTAGAAATTATGAACTCAGCCAAAAGTATGATGCAGAAAATGCTCACGCTTGGGCAGTCATAGGAGCTGACAGATGGCAAATATATCTGACTCGAAAGGTCTTAATGGGTTGATTTCCCAATATGGGACTGAAGCGGCTAAGACAAAAGCTGGTATTGAAAAGCCAGAGGTTCAGAAAGATGAAGCGGCACTTGCTGACCAAAATGTCTTTTTGAAGCTTTATATAGAGCAGCTTAAAGGGCAGGATCCGACCGCGCCGCAAGACACAAACGACATGGTGGCGCAGATGTCTCAATTTAGTTCGCTAGAACGACTGACTAGTATCTCTGATCAATTAGAGAATATGGCCACTTCGCTTACGTCTAATCAAGCACTTAGTGCCTCTACCTTAGTGGGTAAGTCTATCTTAATGGATGGTAATAAAGTGAAAGTTACCGATGGTTTAGAGGCTGTTCAGTTGAGAACGGTAATACCAGAGAATTCCAAGGCTGCAACATTAAAAATATACGATGCGGATAACCGCCTTGTTCGTACCGCTGCGCTGAATACGGGTGAGTACAAGTGGGACAAGTTAGATGATGACGGAAATGTTTTGCCGCCTGGTGAATATCGTTTTGCCGCGTCATCAACCAATGAGCAAGGCGAAATATCAGCGATGAGTACTCAGCTTCCAACACGTATTCAAGGCGTCACCATTAATGGTGAAAATGGCACGGTTTTAAATGTGGAAAACCACGGCAAAATCAAACTTACGAACGAATTAGAAATATTAGGGTGATTGGAGAGCATTATGGGATTCAATACTGCATTATCTGGCATTAAAGCCTCTGCCGATTATTTAAGTGTTACAGGTAATAATATTGCCAACGCGGATACTACTGGCTTTAAAAAGTCACGTATTGAGTTTGATGATCTCTACAATACCAGTGTGCTTGGTGCCGGAAGCGGTAACAGTATTGGTTCTGGTGTAAGTGTGAGTAAGGTTTCTCAAGAATTTTCAGCAGGTAATATATCTTATACAGATAACAACCTAGATCTTGCCGTTGATGGCAGTGGCTTTTTTGTTCTTGATTCTGGTATTGCTCAATCCTACACCCGTGCTGGTAATTTTAAGCTGGATGAAAATGGTTTTCTAGTAACGAATACGGGGAGTAATGTTTTAGGTTTTAACGCTGTAGACGGTGTTGTTGGTGGTAATTTAGAAGATCTAAAGGTTCCAACTGATCGGATTCCACCAGAGCCAACCACAACAATGGGCTTGAAAGTGAACTTGGATTCAAAGAATGAAGACATACCTGCTTTTATTAAAGCGGATTTTGACCCGTTGAATCCAGATACTTATAACTTCACCCAAACTCAAGGTGTCGCAGACGGCAATGGTAAAACACACATTGTTACTTACTATTATTCAAAAAGTGAGTTGCCTAATACTTATAAAGTAAATGCCACAGTTGATGGAAACCTGACTGATGATACTGGTGCTGCGTTCTTGGGTGAAACTTTCGCTACTTTTAACTCTGCGGAAGGTGGTACTGATTATAACGGCGATGGTACAGAAGAGCAGCCGTTTGAGCTTCTGTATCTTGGTGCAACGGAGCCTGGTGAAGCAGATATCGCTACTGGAACGAAAACGCCTTTAGCTATCGCTGGAACATTGGGTGGTGTTGCCATAGCCTCTGCTCTTACTCCAGCAGAGATGCGAGAGCCTAGTGCTGTTGCTCGAGAAGTTTTTGATCCGCTGAGTCCTGAGACTTACAACTATGGTAATACAAGAACCGTCTTTGATTCTTTGGGTGAGACTCACACGCTGGGGTATTATTTTATTAAACAAGGTGAAAATAATACCTACGAACTACGCGTTACTTTGGATGGTGAGGAAAGCTATACCGATCCTTTGACAGGTGAAGATACGCGGTATTTAGAAAAAAATACTACAGTCTCTTTTGATGCTGCTGGTAATTTGTTGGGGTCTTACCGTGGACTTCCTCCTTTTGGTGTTGCGCAACCAATTACGTTAGAGATTTCGGGGATAGATCCAACTAATCGAGGTCAAATTACACCATTGGACTTAACCGGTTCGACGCAGTTTGCTTTAAATAATACAGATAATTTTGATCAGAACGGTTTTTCTGCTGGCGAGTTGCAAGGCGTATCGTTTGATAGTGATGGCTTCTTAATGGCCAATTATACAAACCAACAAACGGCAACTCTTGGCCAGATTGCCTTGGCAACATTTGACAGTACGGACGGACTTATGCCGTCAGGACATACTTCTTGGCTGGCAAGTAAGGGTTCTGGTCCTGCTGACATTGGTCGTCCGAATACAGGAACATTTGGAAAAATTCAAGGGGGCGCGTTAGAAGAGTCTAACGTTGATCTTACGTCTGAATTGGTTGCGCTTATTGAGGCGCAGCGTAATTACCAAGCGAACAGTAAAACGTTAGAAACAGAAAATACTGTCACACAGACGATAATTAACCTCCGCTAATTTTCTGGAGAGAGAAGATTTGATGCCGGAACAGCCTCGCTGTTTCGGCTTTTTTTTGCTTTTTTTATTGTTTTTATAAGTTGGTACGTTTTTTGATAGTAGTTACCTTAGTTATGTAAATTCTTCTGGGAGAATTGTAGTGGATAAGGCCTTATATTTAGCAATGAGTGGTGGTGTACAAACCATGAATGCTCAAACAATACACGCTAACAATCTGGCGAACGTGAGTACGACTGGCTTTCGTTCTGATTTCGAACAAGCTCGCTCTATGCAGGTATATGGTGACTATCATCCTAGTCGTGTCTATGCGATGACAGAGAATCCAGCCACACGTTACACCCAAGGTGACATGATACAGACTGGTAGGAATTTGGACGTTGCGGTTGCCGGAGAGGGTTTTATTGCTGTTTATGATGAAAGTGGGCAAGAGGCTTACACTCGAGCTGGCGACTTCCAAATTAATGCCGCAGGGCAATTAGTAACAGGACGAGGTTTGCCAGTTGCTGGTATAGATGGGCCTATATTTTTGCCACCTGCAGATAGTATTAACATTACTGCCGATGGTTCTATTTCTATTGTTCCTCAAGGTGGCGCAAACAACGAAGTTGCAGTGCTTAATCAGATTAAATTGGTTAATCCTGATAAACAAAATTTACGCAAAGAAGAAGATGGTTTGATTCATTCGCGCGATGGTCAGACTTATGAGGTTGATCCTAATGTACAGCTAGTAAGTGGTTTCATCGAAGGCAGCAATGTTAATGCGGTTGAAGAGATGACGCATATTATGAACTTAGCGCGCCGCTTCGAAATGAACGTGAAGATGATGGATTCAATTAGAAACAACGCAGACTCTTCAGCTCGTATACTACAGCGTACGTCTTAAGAGCAATCTGCAAGTGCTTAACAAATAACGTAAAGAATTTAACGGAATTAAATAAGAGGCTTTTATGAATTCAGCATTATGGGTCAGTAAAACCGGTTTGAGTGCGATGGATAAGCAGTTAAACGTAGTAGCCAACAACTTGGCAAACGTTTCGACAACTGCATTTAAGAAAGATAGAGCTGTATTTGAAGATCTGATGTACAAAACCGTACGTGCACCGGGTGGTTTGAGTGCTCAGAATGCTGAACTCCCATCAGGTTTGCAGTTAGGTACTGGTGTAAAAGTTGGAGCAACGCAAAAAGACTTCTCCAATGGTGACTATAATATGACGGATAGACAGCTTGATATTGCTATCCAAGGCAAAGGCTTTTTACAAGTATTGCAACCTGATGGCACTATCGCTTATACACGTGATGGTAGTCTTCAATTAAATAGTCAGGGACAGCTTGCGACATCGGGCGGCTTGGTGGTTGAACCCGGGATTCAAATTGATCCTGATGTGATTGAAATCATGATTGCAGAAGATGGTGTTGTGTCTGTGCGTAAAAATGGCGATGCTGATGCTCAGCAGGTCGGTGCTCTTAATATTGCTGGTTTTATAAACCCAACTGGGTTAAGTGCTTCAGGACAGAATATTTTTACTGAGACAAATGCTAGTGGTCCGCCATTAGTTGGTGTACCTGGAACTGACTCATTAGGTACTATAGCTCAGGGAATGCTTGAGGCCTCCAACGTCAATTCTATTGAAGAACTTGTCAATATGATCACGACGCAGCGGGCCTATGAAATGAACTCAAAAGTCATAGCATCTGCCGATGGTATGATGAGCTTTGCAATACAGCAGTTATAGTAACGTGTGGAATATGATGAAGATTAAATTTGCGTTCTTGGTTTTGTTAAGTGCTTGTTTGTCTGGTTGTCTCTCTTGGGATGTTAACGAACAAGCGGTTGCCAATGCAGCAGCGGCTGGAGCTGCTGCGGCTGCAACTGATGCGGTTATTGACGCAGTTGCTGGTGATAATAGTGAAACACCAGCAGAGCCTTCATCAGATGTTCCGCGTAAAGGTTTTGTACCAGATCCTAATGACCCATTAAATGGACCTAGTATTAGTCAATCCATTCAGTCGGATGATCCTTATTATGCGCCAGTGTACCCGAATGGTATGAATCCTTCGCAAGCACCAACTGGCGGTATTTACCAGACCAGTATGGGGGATGTATTTTTCGGAGATCAGAAAGCCAGTAAAGTGGGTGACATCTTAACCATTAATTTGAATGAAACTACGACGTCAACGAAAGCTAATGCTGCAACTGTTTCTAAGTCCTCTTCGGCAACGATTGAAAATCCGACAGTATTAGGTCAAGAGTTAAAAGTAGATACAACGCTCCCTCAGCAAGGAACTGATTTTTCAGGAAATGCATCGGCGAATCAAAATAATAGTTTAAGTGGAACGATTTCTGTGACTGTCTATAGAGCCTATCCAAATGGCTTGTTGGCAGTGCGTGGAGAGAAATGGCTACGTTTAAATCAAGGAGACGAATACATTCGTTTCTCTGGGGTGGTGCGTAAACAAGATATCTCTCCAAACAATACAGTAGAATCTGAACGTGTTGCGGATGCGAGAATTACGTATTCTGGAACCGGAGATGTTGCCGCAGGAAGCGAGCAAGGTTGGGTGAGTCGTTTACTTAACTCTAGTGATATGCCTTATTAATTTAATGATCTAACAACTGAGAGGTTTGCTCCTTTCAATAGGTGATGTGATGAAGCACATAGCGCTAATTGTCTTATATTTTTTATCTTTTTCTGTTCAGGCTGAGCGTCTGAAGGACATTGCTAGTGTTCAGGGCGTCCGAGAAAACCAATTGTTTGGTTATGGCTTGGTGATTGGTCTTAATGGAACAGGTGATAGTACAGCTTTTACCAATCAGAGCTTTGCTAGTATGCTGTCTCGTTTTGGTGTGACCTTGCCAGAGGGTGTGAATGCTACGTCTAAAAATGTTGCAGCGGTCTCTTTAACGGCTACTTTGCCTGCTTTCTCTAAACCAGGTCAAAAAATTGATGTGACAGTTTCATCTATTGGCAACGCGAGTGCGTTACGTGGTGGGACGCTGCTTTTATCCACATTAAAAGGTGCTGATGGCGCGGTTTACGCGATTGCTCAAGGCAATTTAGTTGTTGGTGGTTTGGGTGCCAATGGGGCTGATGGGTCGCGAACCACAAGCAATGTCCCTACAGTTGGTCGTATACCCAATGGCGCAAGTGTAGAGCGTATCGTTCCCAGTAGTTTTAATACGGGTGACACCTTGACGTTTAACCTTAATCGCCCAGACTTTACAACAGCAAAACAAGTCACTGATAAAATTAATAATCTTTTAGGACCAGGTGTGGCGACGACACTAGACGCTACATCGATTAGAGTGTCTGCACCAAGAGATTCGAGTCAGCGGGTTACCTATTTATCAATTCTGGAAAACCTAGATGTTGAAGTGGCTGAAGAGCGTGCGCGCATCGTGGTTAACTCTCGTACTGGAACCATTATTATTGGTCAGCACGTTAAAGTATCTCCAGCTGCGATTACGCATGGTAGCTTGACGGTGACTATTAAAGAAGTGCCGCCGGTTGTCGGAAAAGACGGCACGGTCACTGGTGGACAGACTATTGTGTCACCACGAGAAGGTATTGAAATAGCGCCAAATAGCGGTCATATGTTTGTGTTTGATCCAGGTGCTTCGCTTAATGACATTGTTCGTGCAGTCAATCAAGTCGGTGCTGCACCAGGTGATGTTATGGCGATCTTGGAAGGCTTAAAGCAAGCCGGTGCGATTAACGCTGATTTAGTGGTGATATAGGCTTGGTTATGAACTCAGTACCGCCAAAGCAAGATTTTTTTGCTGATTTTTCTACGCTAACCGATTTAAAGACCAAGGCGCAAAAAGATCCTGATGCTGCGTTAAAAGACGTTGCTCAGCAGTTTGAGTCTATCTTTATTAATATGCTGTTGAAAAACATGCGTAGTACGAATGAAGCGATTGGTAGCGGCCTGTTTTCCAGCGCTCAAACCAAGCAATATCAAGAGATGATGGATTCACAGATGTCTCAGAGTATGGCTCAGTCTGGTGGTATAGGACTATCCGAGGCTCTGATTCGTCAGTACCAAACTCAACAGCAAGGTCGGAGTAGTTCGCCTGAAGCGAAAGAACGAGGAGATACTGATTTTTTGAATCAGGTCGCCAAACAAGACTTGGTTCGAATTCAAGCTTTGGCCCACCGTGCTTCTACTGAATTTATACAATCAGTTCAGCAGGAGGTGGAGCAAAAATCCCTAAATATTTCCTCTACTGGGTCTTCTTCCGCACCCTCAGCACTTTCTGTGGTGTTCGGGTCGCCTGATGAGTTTGTTGAAAACCTATGGCCACATGCTCAGCAGGCCGCTGAAAAACTTGGCGTTAATCCCAAAGCAATATTGGCTCAAGCAGCATTAGAGACTGGCTGGGGGAAATATCCGATTGCTAAAGAAGACGGCGCAGCGAGTTTTAATCTATTCGGTATAAAAGCGGATAATCGTTGGCAAGGCGATAGGGCGGTTGTAAATACCTTAGAGTTTCGTGATGGTGTGGCCAAGCGTGAAAAAGCAGCGTTTCGTGCTTATGATTCTTTTTCGCAAAGCTTTGATGATTATGCGAATTTTTTATCTTCTAGTGAGCGGTATAAAGATGCCTTGCGGGCTGGGGATGACGCGTCAATGTTTGCCGCTTCTTTGCAAAAAGGCGGCTACGCAACGGATCCAAAGTACTCCGAAAAAATCGACAACATCCTTTCAAGTAAGTGGTTTCAAGGTTTGTAATAATAAAACCACTCAATTCTCAGCTTTGGTAAAGTTCTTGCATTAATAGCCGATAGAGCTAAAGAAGAGTTCAAGGTTATTTTGAAAAACGTACTAGGGGTGTGAGCTATGGGCTCAAATTTATATTCAATTGGTTTGTCTGGACTACTGTCTAGTAATGCCCGTATTAATACGACTGGGCAAAATACAGCCAATGTGGATACAGAGGGCTATAGTCGTCAAAGAACAGATACCACTAGTTCACCTGTTGGCGGCGTTGTGCTTCGTGATACCTCACGCCTTGTTGATAATTTTGTTAGCGCTCAAGTGCGTTCTGATACTTCTGATTTTTCATATCACGATACCTACCACTCTCTACTAACTGCATCTGATAGCCTTCTTGCAGAAGACAGCGTTTCTCTTACTGGTTATCTGGATAAGGCATTTAGCGCGTTGCAGGCAGCAAATAATGATCCTACCTCGCCTTCATTAAGGCAGCTTGCTCATTCAAGTTTAAATAACCTTGTTGATCAGTATAAAACGCTTTCACGTATGGTGACTGATCAGGAAAACCTAGTTGATCAGCAGTTGTCTACATCTCTGACAGATGTAAACGCGATTACAACAAAAATTTCTGATTTAAATAGCAAAATACTAAGAGAAGAAGGTTTGTCTGTTTCGCCTGCGAATGAATTGCGAGATCAGCAAGAGTTGTTAGCGAAAGACCTTTCTAAATATTTAGACATCGATGCCCAATTTAATGATAAAGGGTTAATGACGATTCAACTGGCTAATGGTCAGCCTTTGGTAATGGACCAAACTCCCACTGAATTAAAAGTAATTCCTAATTCGTTAAATCCAAAGAAAATTGATTTGGTTGTGAGCTTTGGAAACTACAATGTTGCTCTGAAAACCGAAAGGTTAGGCGGTAGCGTTGGCGGATTGGTGGATTTTCGATCCGAATTTAGTGAGTATTCGGGTCGTACTTTGGGCCAGCATGCTATTTCCATATCAGACGCTATGAACACCCAGAATGCTAAAGGGCTTGATGCGAATGGAAACTTTGGTAAAGATCTCTTTGCATTGGGGGCAATTAGTATTTACTCCAGTCCGGATAATACTAATAAACTATCTGATATTTCTGTCAGAGTCTCGGCAGGAGAAGCGTCTAAAATTACCACTAATACCTATGAACTTACTAGAACTGATGATGATAGATTTGCTATCACAAAATACGATTTAAACGGTAAGTCTGTTGGTCAATCTACTATCTTTGACCCATCAATTATGACACCTGATAGCAATGGCTATTACAAAGTCGCAGACTTGGGTTTAGATATTCGAGTCGGTGATTTTAATACGATTGATCATGATGACGTTTTTCGTTTTACCCCTACAGCGGGTGCTGCCGCAGGTTTAAGCTTACAGGCTAAAAATGGTGATGCTCTTGCACTTAGTGCGCCAGTGGGAGTATCGACGAACTCAGACAACTTATCGGATGCGAGAATATCTTTGTCTTTAGTGACGAATACTCGACCAGACTCATCGGCATTTGCATCAGATGGTTCTCTTTATCCGAGTGCGCCACATAAAATTTATTTTACATCACCTAGTTCGTATGTTGTTCGAGATGCTTCTGGTGTTGATATTGCAGCAGTGGACAACGTGCTTCAGTACACTAATTTGTTGGAGCAAGCTGGATTGGCAGGAGAGGCTGGGTTTGATGTGTCTGTTTCGTCTATGCCGCAACAAGGTGATGAGTTTTCTATTAGCACTGATGAAATGGGGCCATCCGATAACTTTAATGGATTGGCATTAATTGATTTGCAAAATCAGTCATTGGTGGAAGGTAAAGCAAGTTTAACCAAAGCATTCGCAGGTTTTATTTCCTATGTCGGAACGAAAACAGCAGAGGCGGCAGGTCATGCAGAATCTAGTGAAGTGATTATGAACGACAGTGTCAATCGTCGTGACAGATTGTCGGCGGTGAGCCTTGATGAGGAGGCGGTGAATCTTATGAAATATCAACAATCTTATTCTGCTTCCGCTCAAGTTGTCACAGCCGCTCGTACGACGTTTGAAACTTTGCTAGGGATTATGAGGTAAGTTTATGCGAGTGACGAATAATTTAATTTATGGTCAGTCGAGCAGAGCGATTGGTCAAGCAAATGAAAAAATTCTGAACGCCCAAGAGAAGATTTCGGCGCAAACTGACATTGTTAGACCGAGTGATAATCCTGTTGGCGCCAGTCAAATATTGATGTACGAAGGTAGTAATAATCGCCTGAAGCTCTTTGACGAATCTATGAAGATGGCTACGAGTCATCTTGAGTATCAAGAAGTGGCATTAGAAAGTTTGAATGATTCTATGGATGATATCCGTACACTCTTCATTCAAGCGCAAAATGATATTAACACCCAAGAAGATATTGATGCGATTGTCCAAGAAGTTGCTTTGATAACAGAATCTATGGCCGAGTTGATGAACTCAAAAAGTGCCGATGGAAACTATATTTTTGCGGGAACAGATACCCAAGGGCCACCGTTTATCTTAGACAGCCAAGGTCGTTATCAGTGGGCCGGCAATGAAGGGCAAAAGTACGCTCAAATTTCAGAAGATATGAAGATTCCTGTTTCAGACTCTGGGAAAAAACTCTTTCAAGATATTTGGACAAATCGAACTTTTTCAGCGCAAGCTTTGACTGGCGATGTAATGCTTTCTGCCAAAGTAGGAAACCAAGGCGATTTTAATCAGTTTATGGCGAATAATTATGATCCTGAAAATCCGTCTTCTAATATTTTTCGCCTAACAACTACTCCAATTATTGCTGCTGGTGCAACACCGCCGCCAGTTGACTCGACTAATCTTGGCTCAGATACTAAAGCGGATCAGGATAGGCGCAGAGCTTTTGATGGTACGCCAGGTTCATACAGTATCACCAATAATTTAGGTGAAGTGGTGTCTTCAGGCTTGTATACAGCTGGTAAGCCAATTAATTTTGGCGGTATGTCATTTCTTATGAAAGGCGAGCCTGGAGCAACGGCTGATGTTACCTTAGAGAAACCAAGACGTGACAATGTTTTGAATGAAATTAATGATACCTTGGCGGTGTTAAGTGATCGTAATTCGTCGTCTGAAGATCGAGAGCGTGCTTTTTCTGATGCCAATGCCAGCATTAATAATGCTCAACGTAAAGTAAGTGAAGGTCGTTCATCGGTTGGTGCGCGTTTGAATATCCTTCGTGATAGAGAGAGTTTTAGTTCTGCAAACCAATTATCTAATGCTGTTAGTCAAGACCGCATTGCTGGATTGGATATTGCTGCCGCTGCGACAGAATTGTCTATGAAAGAATCTGCACTCAGCGCTTCACAAAAGGTGTTTACTCGCATGAGTAATCTTTCTCTGTTTAATAAGATGTAAGCTCTAGGATATAAGGTAAAAGATGTCAGTATTTAAAATGGAGTCCTGTTTTGGGGCTGATATCAATGTTGGGTATTTTGATATGCATGAAATACTCGGTATCTTAGAAATTAAAGATAAGGTTGTTGGGAGTAAGCGTGTTCAAAGCCTTATAAAGCTCCATGGTAGAAAAGATAGAATTGTCGGTGTCGCTATGCGCCAACTGGCATTTGATTTATTACGTCCCACATTGGATTCTGAATTCCTTCCTTATGATCCGTATTTTTCTGACGGTAAATTGTTAAACAGCCGACGCGAGCGTCTTTATGATGCGCAAGAGCGATTTCTTATTTTGTGCATGTCTATTGCTAGCGGTCGATCTGTCAGAAGTCTTAAGAAGCTTAATCCGGATCTAAACACAAAAGAGTTACGTGGTAAGCATGCCCGAAGTCAAAGTCTTTTTCGCTACTTTAGACAAGAATTAAACGAGCAGACAAGAGAATATATCCTTAGTTACAAAGCTCGAATGGATAAAAGTGGTGAATTAATTAAAGAAGCTGCTACTGATGTCTCAAATTCGACCGTGGAAGTTGAGCAACAAACGCCAAAATCTGCGGCCCTTAAAAAAACGCCAGTAGAAAGTAAATTCATTCCTACTTCATTTGATGATGAAACGGCCACAGCGCTTAAAATATTTCAGGATGGGTATTCTTTACTGTCTACTCAGGTGGAGCGCTTTAAGCGTGGTGACCAGCTAGAAATGCTTGAGCTTATGAAGTTTTGCCGTCGACTTATTGAGTCGCATACTCGTAATAATTTTTCGCTAATGGCAATACGTCATATAAAAGATGCTTCAATTTATTTAGAACAGCATGCTATGGGTATGGCTGTGCTTGGTATTCATTTTGCCAAAGCAATGAAATTATCGAGTGCTTATGTTGAGGTGATTACGCTTGGCGCTTTGTTGTTTGATTTGGGGCGCTTTCGTTTGCCAATAGCCATGGTAACAAAAACCACAAAAATGACAGATAGCGAGTTTGATTTATTTCGTAAACATATTCAGTTCGGAGAGCAGATATTACAGAAATGTGATGGTGTACCTAAGGCTGTTTATCAGATGTTATCTGATCATCATGAAAAAATTGATGGCTCTGGCTACCCTTCGGGTAAACAAGATCAAGAGATTTCAGTCTATGGGAAAATAGCAGCAATAATTGATGCGTATGATGCAATGACATCTGAGCAACCACATAAACCTTCTATGGGGCCAATTAAAGCATGTCAGCAGATGCGTAAAGAGTCGGGTCTAGCATTCGATAAACAACTGCTTGCGGTCTTCTTAAAAAGCATTGGCAGTATTCCTGTTGGCTCTTGTGTGTCTTTATCTAACGGGCGTATTGGGTTCGTTTTGACATTGAATAAATCGTTCCAGCCTTCTTTAATTCGTCAGGTTTATAGTGCTACAAATAAGGCGTTTGTTGAAGCTTCTGATATTGAGTTAAATAAATCTGCTAACTTAAGGACAGAGGTGAGAATAGAAAAAGAGGTCGATCCGCAAATGTTTGGTTTGCAGTTTATTAATCATATCTCATAATCTTCACCGTTCACCGTTCACCGTTCACCGTTCACCGTTCACCGTTCACCGTTCACCGTTCACCGTTCACCGTTCACCGTTCACCGTTCACCGTTCACCGTTCACCGTTCACCGTTCACCGTTCACCGTTCACCGTTCACCGTTTAGCGAGAAATAGATCATTAGATGTCTATGTATCTTTTTATACCTTTTTTAAGTCTTTTTCGTGTTTTTCACTTTTATTCTTAAAGTTATTTACTCTGAGTTCGATAACTGTGGGTACCGCTTTTTTTGAGTTAAGAAAATGTAAGAAATTCAAAAAAAGTATAAAAAAATATTAAAGATCAGCGCCAAGGTGTCGATAACTTTAATAAGAGACAAAAACCAAATAACTAATTAAATCAAAAGGTTGTCTCGTTAAAAAAAATGTTTTTAGGAGAGAAAAAATGGCTTTATACGTAAATACTAATGTGTCCTCGCTGAATGCTCAGCGGTTACTTGCAAACTCTAGTCGAGACCTTGATACGTCATACCAACGCTTGTCATCTGGTCGTCGAATTAACAGCGCTGCAGATGATGCTGCGGGTCTTCAAATTTCAGATCGTTTGACCTCACAGATTAATGGTTTGAACCAATCTGTACGAAACGCAAACGATGGTATTTCTTTAGCTCAAACAGCTGAAGGTGCATTAGACGAAACGACAAGTATGCTACAACGCATGCGTACCTTGTCCATTCAGGCAGCAAACGGCTCAAACTCAGACAAAGACCGTGTCGCTCTACAGCAAGAGATGGGGCAATTGTCTAAAGAGATAAACCGAGTCGCCGCAACCACTACATTTGGTGGCGCGAACTTACTAGACGGTACTTATCAAGGTATTTTCCAAGTTGGTGCCGATGCCAACCAAACGATTAGTTTTACTTTGGAGTTTGGTGGCCCAAATAACTCTATTGATTATCAGGCCAATAATGGTTTTACCATGTCAGGTCTATCTAACCAGGCTCAAGCTCAGGTGGATGAAACATCCGCGTCTGTTTCGAGTATGGCGAATGCTCAAAGTATGATTTCCATTCTTGATAGTATGATTTCAGCGGTGGATTTTAAGCGAGCAGAGCTAGGTGCTGTACAAAACCGGTTTAGTTCTACAATTACTAACTTGAGTAACATTTCTGAAAACGTATCTTCGGCTCGTGCTCGAGTTCGAGATGCCGATTTTGCTCAAGAAACTGCCAATCTGACTAGCACGCAAATTTTGCAACAGGCAAGTAGTACTATTCTTGCTCAAGCAAATCAGCGCCCTCAGACTGCATTATCTTTATTAGGTAATTAATTTATACAAAATAGCATGATGTGAAGCGGCACTAGATTGCAGCTTTTGCAAACGATTCGAGTTTGTCTCGGAAAATGGGCTACTTCTCTCTCCTAGAGGTGCCTTTTATGCCGGGTGATTTTTTCACCCGGCTTTTTTTTGCCCAAATAGCGTGTTTTGTGTGCGTTTTGGGTGGTTTTGGGGGGAAGTTTTATGTGGTGTTGAGGCTTATGTCGCAGGCGATTATTGAGTAAACAGATCACGACATATGTGTTGTTTTGCTCTTGATCGGCTTTGAGATAGGCTTTTTTAATCAAGTCTTTTCAAGAGCTTGGATCGTTTTTAGTGAATATTGCAGCGATGTGTCTGTGTCTTAAATGCATTGCTGGGTCTTGCGAGAAACTATAGGTGATTTTACTAGGTTTTAGTAGCCAAGGCTCGCTGCTAAAAAATGAAGAGTACTGAATAGAACAGGCTCTAGCGAATTGAAATGTGTCGAATGCATGTTGGCGATGTCTTGTTCCGTTAGGTCGCATGAGCAATGAATTTTTTATTGACAGCACAGCTGCGTATTTTTTTCGCAGCCTTGATTGGCAAATTAAACGTGTTGATTTTGAGGAGTTGAGATGGATGACAGATTTCTTTTTTAACCTTCTGAATAGATTGCGATTGTGAACGCGGCGTGGTCATTCACTGACACAAAAGTCGGTTTTCCAACCTATTTACATCAGGGAAAGCTTGTGGATAAAGAGTGGGCGAAATTTCGTTTTTCCAATCTTTCGAACGGCACAGCTGCGTCTTTTTTTGGCAAATTAAACGCGTTGATTTTGAGGAATTGAGTTTGATGACAGGTTTCTTTTTTTACCTTCCGAATAGATTGCAGTTGTGAACAAAGCGTGGTCATTCGTGGACGAAAAAGTCAGCTTTCTGACTTATTTACATATGGGAAAACCTGTGGCTGAAAAGGGGGGCAAAATTTCGGTTTTCGGATTTTTTGAACGGCACAGCTGCGTCTTTTTTTCCGCAGCCTTGATAGTCGGATTAAACGTATTGATTTTGAGGAATTGACGTTGATGGCAGTTTTCTTTTTTAACCTTCCGAATAGATTGCGGTCGTGAATGCAGTATGGTCATTTGTGGACGAAAAAGTCAGTTTTCTGAGCTATTTACATCAGGGAAAGCCTGTGGCTGAAGAGTGGGCAAAATTTCGGTTTTCGGATTTTTTGAACGGCACAGCTGCGTCTTTTTTTCCGCAGCCTTGATAGTCGGATTAAACGTATTGATTTTGAGGAATTGACGTTGATGGCAGTTTTCTTTTTTAACCTTCCGAATAGATTGCAGTTGTGAACACAGCTTGGTCATTCGTGGACGCAAAAGTAAGTTTTCTGACCTATTTACATCAGGGAAAGCCTATGGCTGAAAAAGCAGACGGAAAAATTGCCTATGGTTTTTTGAATAGCACAGTTGCGTCTTTTGTTAGTTTTTAAATGAGCTACGGGCGTTTTTTGTCTTGAATAGCTGCTGAAAGTAAGTGGCTTTTGGGGTGGCAATTTTTGGGCGCTTTTTAAGTGGAATATCATTTTTATGGTAGGTGGTTGCCGCTTTGGCTGGTGGAGATCGGATACATAGCGAAAGTTTTTCGTCAGCTTGCCTACCTAGAAAAGAATTTTAAAGGCACTTCAGGTGTGTTTTTTTGGATATTTAGGGCAAAAACACATTATTTTAAAAAAAAGTGCAAATAAATTTAATTGTTTTAAATTCATTTAAAAACAATTAGTTAGGCATTAATTTGCCGCAATATAGGATGTTTTTTTCCGTTAAAGGGAAAAAAAATTCCTAATTTGACTAAAGGTTTTCAGATTCTTGTCGAAAACCTTATACGATCTGCTTTTTTGCAGGATTTAATAAAACCTAGGAGGCTATGATGGCTCTTTATGTAAACACTAATACTTCATCTTTAAGTGCACAGCGCCAGCTAATGGGCTCAGCTAAATCTTTGGATACATCTTTTGAACGTTTGTCTTCTGGTTTACGTATTAACAGTGCTTCTGATGATGCGGCAGGTCTACTTATCTCTAACCGTTTAACCTCTCAGGTAAATGGCTTGAATCAGTCGGTTCGTAACGCCAACGATGGTATTTCTTTGTCTCAAACGGCAGAGGGTGCATTGGATGAAACAACAAACATGTTGCAGCGTATGCGTACGCTATCTATCCAGGCGTCAAACGGTTCAAACTCAGATAAAGATCGCGCGGCTATTCAACAAGAAGTTAGTCAGTTATCTACTGAAATTAACCGTATCGCTTCAGATACTACCTTCGGTGGTGAGAACTTATTGGATGGTACTTACACTGGTATTTTCCAGGTGGGTGCAGACTCTAACCAAACTATCAGCTTTAACTTAACTGACGGTGGCATTAACAACACAATCGATTATGCTGGTAATGGTGGTTTCACTATGTCTGGTCTGTCTAGTAGTTCAACTACTGCACAGGTTGACGTATCAACTGCTTCTGTATCTTCAATGGCTAATGCTCAGAGCATGGTTGACGTTCTAGACACTATGATTGCAGCAGTTGACTCAAAGCGTGCTGAATTGGGTGCTGTTCAAAACCGTTTTGGTTCTACAATTAGTAACTTGAGTAACATTACCGAAAACGTATCATCTGCTCGTGCTCGTGTACGTGATGCTGATTTTGCGGAAGAAACTGCTAAGCTAACAAGCTCTCAAATTCTTCAGCAAGCAAGTTCATCTATCTTGGCTCAAGCAAACCAACGTCCACAAACTGCTTTGTCTCTATTGGGTTAAGCATTATTGGTAGCGGAAAGCTGGGACATAGTCCCGGCTTTTGTCTATTTGGGGGAACTCTGATATGTCTATTAATGCCAGTGATTTTTCTAAGCAGGGTCTCAATTACTCTTTGAAGCCAGAACAGCGTGCCGCAGAAGATTTTGCCGCCTTACGCCAAGCAAATGCTAAAGTTGTACAAAATACAGCCGACATAAGCAGAGCAGATAAAGATAATCGAAATTCTGAATTTTTAAACTCTTCTGCGAAGGTGGAGCCTCATGATGTTGAGATCATGAATCAAAAAATGTCTCAATTAAATGTGCATTTAACCTTTGAAATTACAGAAGACAGAGCGCAAAATATCGTAAAAGTGTTAGATCAGACAACGGGTGATGTGGTACGCCAAATCCCTACAGAAGAGTTTCTTAAAATGTCTGATAGAATAGATGCTATTATGAGCCAACTAAGTGATATCAAGGGAACCTTGGTAAACAGTGAGGTCTGATAATAGATAATGTAGGTGTCAGGAGATAAAGTTATGTCGGTAGGCTCATTAGGTGCAGGGTCTGGTATTGATCTAGAGTCCCTTGTTAAGCAAATGGTGAGTGCTCAAAAAGACGCTAAAGTAAAACTTTATCAAGATAAAATTGATGGTTATGAGGCTGAACTGTCTGCATTAGGTAAAGTTGGCTCTGCTATTGATACTTTTAAATCTTCTGTCAAAGCTCTGAATGATGATGAGCTTTTTACTGGGCGTGATGCAAAAATCGCCCAAACAGAAGGTGAAGAAGTTATTGCTATTACTACAGATAGTACGGCTTCTAATGGTTCTTATGCTATTGATGTGAATCAGCTAGCAAAGGGTAGTCGAGTTATGTCGGCGCCTGGTACTTTTTCCTCCGCGGATGATGTTGTTACTAAACAAGATTCGCGACTTACCTTTAAAGCTGGTAGCAACGAGTTTTCTATTACCGTTGATGCTGGTACTACCTTATCCGAACTTCGTAACCAAATTAATACATCGGAAGATAACTTTGGTGTGTCTGCTAATTTAGTTGACGATGGTAACGGTAATCTATTCTTCACGGCTACATCTTCAATTCAGGGTGCTGCAAATACACTCAAAATTATCAATACTTCTGTTGTGAAAGACGAAGGTGGCAACATTATTGATAATCCTATTGAAGAAAATTCAGGTAACACGGTTGAGGATGCTCCAATTGAGGAACAATCTGAGCCAACTGTTGATGAAAAAGATGAGCTGGATTTAGCGGGTGACGATGTCGATTTTGCCAATGATGGGCCAATTCCTGCAGATGAAGAAAAAGATATAGCAGAATCAGATAGTGATCCTATTAGTGTAGATGCTAAAGGCTCAGACATTGCAGATAAAAAAGGTGCTTCTACACTTGCAGCCAATAATGGTGTTCTTAGTTTAGACAGTGTTTCGACCGAAGGAATATCGGCTGGTTTGTATACACCTTTGGGCGACGAAGCTCGCGATGCGATTATTACTGTAGACGGTATTCAGATTAGAAGCGATAACAATACTTTTGATACAGCTGTTGCTGGTTTGTCTATTGAGGCCTTGGCGCCGACAGATAAAACCACAAAGGTTGACATCAGTTTTGATCAGAAGACAGTACAAGAAACCATAGAAGAGTTTATTGCCTCTTACAATGATGTTATTGGGGTGCTACAAGCTAGCTCAGATAGAGGCGCTGTTTTAAATGGCAATAGCGTGGTCCGGAATTTGCAGTCCTCTTTATCTACTCAATTAATGAGTGGTCATGGTGATTCTGGAGTCTTTACTTCTATTTTCGATCTCGGTGTGAAAATGGATAACAAAGGTAAGCTTAGTTTTGATAATACTAAGTTTGATAATGCTATGAAAAAAGGCTATAGCGATATAGCGCCATTGATTGCTGGTGATAATGGTTTGGCACAGTCGTTAGAAAATCTACTTGATAACTACACTGGATCAAGCGGAATGACAAATTCATTAAAGGATTCGGTTCGTCGGTCGATAGATAGTACAGAAGGAGCATTAGAGTCTTATGAAGACCGCATGGTCAAATATGAAGATTCACTCCGTTCTAAATTTACAAGTTTAGATTCTCGTCTTGCAAATATGAACGCTCAAGGCGGCTATTTGAATTCTGTATTGGCAAAAATGTAAACTGTTTTAAATTGTAATACACGTATTAAATGGGGTTGTCTATGTACAAGAGTAAAGGGATCCAAGCCTACAGAAAGGACTCAATCAAGTCTGATTTAGCGTCGGCTGACCCTCATCGCGTCATTCAGCTCTTAATGCAAGGTGCGCTTGAAAAGCTAGCGTTAGGCAAAGGTTGTATCGAACGTTCAGACTGGGAAGGAAAAGCTGCAGCATTAACTCGCGCTAGTGAAATTATTAATGCGTTGAGAGATGCATTAGACCGTGATGTTAATCCAGAGCTTGTTGATAATCTTGAGTCACTTTACGAATACATGATAGTTCGTATCACTGAAGCAAGCATTGCAAAAGATACTGGAATTCTTGATCAGGTAATGGGCCTTATTTTGCAAATTAAAGGTGCTTGGGATCAAATATCTACAGCTGATAAGCAAGCTGCTTATGAAGGCCAGACCGAAGCCCGAGTTGGAGCGGTTTAATGTTTGATATGTCTCACTTAACTGAGTTGAGTGCCGCATTAGAACAAAGTGTTATTGATAAAGACGTAGAAAAAATACAGCTATTATGTGAAGAAAATGATGGCTTTATTCGCTCCATTAGACCACTTTCTACTCCAAAGGATAATGAGCGGATAAAGCACTTTATATTGATACATCAATCTGCTATTCAGTTTATTCGTGATGTTCATGCGGAAATGCAAAAACAACTTTACCAAACTAATAAAACTCGTAAGAGTGTCAATAAGTACAAAGGCGTGAAAAATGCAGAATGAGGAAAATTTATCCTCTATTGATCAGGCTGAAGCATTTGCTTCGTTGTTTGAAAGAGGTGCATCACGCCTCAAAGAGCATGATCAAGAGTTGACTGAGCGATACATCAGAAACATGAATATGTTTTCTCAGATAATGCCTCACATCTTTGAATCCTTTCAAGATTACCAACCTAAAAAACGTCATATTTACATGGAAGAAAGCGGTGAGCTTAATCTTTACCGTGAAGATGTTGGTGTGCCACTTTTTTCGAAAAATCCAAGAGCTCAGTCTGCCGAAAGAGTAAATAGAGCCTTTATTAAGCCTAATAAAACGGTATTAAATCTAGAGCGCACAGCAAATCACCCAAGCCGCCATGTGTACTACAGTAATAAAATACTAGACCAAGTTGAGCAACAATCCGCAGGACTAGAGCCACAAAGTGGTTGGCCTGAGTTTGTTGGATCGGCAATATTGTTTGGCGTGGAGTTTGGTTATCAGCTTGAAATGATTCTTGCTGAGCGCGAGATAAAACACCTTTATCTGTATGAATGTGATTTGGATTTTTTCTATTACTCATTGTTTGCTATTGAGTGGCAGAATATTTTAGAAATCTGTAACCGTGATGGTCGTACCATTCATTTCTTTTTAGGTGTGAGTCCTGAAGAATTTACCGAAAAGTACCTTCGTCAATTAGAAGAGAATGGTTTCTTCATGGCGCCAGAAACTTTTCTTTATGTTGGTTATGGCAGCCCTGAGAATGATCTAGCGATTGAGTATTTTAAAAAACAGTATGCTCGTCAGGTCATGGGTTGGGGCTTTTTTGATGATGCACTGATTGGTATTGCGCAAGGCTTAAAGTCCTTACCTAAAACTAAAATCGCCCATTTTCAAGGCCGTGATGTTTTGCCTAAATGGGTGAGTAATATTCCTGTTTTCATTCTAGGAAATGGCCCATCTCTTGATCAAGGGATTGAATTAGTCAAAGAAGTGCGCGATCAAGTTCTGCTGATTTGCTGTGGTTCGACCATCAACACCTTAAAAAAATTAGGTGTGACACCTGATATCCATGTAGATATTGAACGCCTTAAACAAACGGTTGATAAGTTCCAATTTTTAGATCAAGACTATCTCGATAAAATTTGGGGATTGTCGGTAAATGTTATGCACCCCGGCTTGTTTGATTGCTTTAAACGCTCGGGCATGGCGATGAAACCAGGCGAAGCCATAACCTCTTTAATGTTAAATCAAGCACGCTCCCATGGTGATAGCAAAGAGTACGTACAGCTGAATTACTGTAATCCGGTGGTTGCTAACCTGGCACTGTCTTATGTTCATCTCTTTGGCTTTAACAATGTCTATTACCTTGGTGTAGACAATGGTTTCAAAGATAAAGGCAGCCATCACTCAGTTCACAGTGGATATTATAAAGACGGCAAAGAATCTGGCTTCCAAACTTTCCAAGAAGCAAAATTAGTAGAACGCGAAGGAAACTTCGGCGGCACAATTTACGCGACAGGGATTATGGATACTTCACGTGTTCAGTTGGAATCTCTTACTCGACAATTGAATAAGCGCCGTAATTTTGCCAGTTTTAATTTATCCGATGGCGCAAAAATCGAAGGCGTAACTCCCTTACGTTTTGAAGATGTTCTCATCATGGATCCTAAAATCGATCACACTAAAGTTATCGATATTCTAGAAAACGTATTTTTTACCGAACCGCCAGAGTCGTTAGTGGACCAGTCTGCCAATGCGCTTATTTCTGTAGATGACTTCCGTAAGATTAGTCGGGTTCTGCAACAGGGCTGGGATGAATCGATAACAACACGTGAGCAAGTATGTGATTTATTTTGGTCACATCATCGTCAGATTTATTTCTTGAAAGGAAGTATTCACCGTCATATTTATGATTTGTTAATCGGCTCTTTCACTTACTCCACTTTTTTGATCGTGCAGTTTTTGTTTAAGTATCAGGACGAAGCTGAAACCGTTGCTCGGGCTCGTCATTTATTTACGCCTTGGTGTGAATTCCTTGAAGAAATGCCAAGCATGCTTCAGCAAGCGTCTGAGTATGTAGATCAAGGTAATGATCATCTCATCACTTTTTATAATGGTTAATTATGTTCGAACCTATGTTTGAAAAAATGCCTTTTATTATTGCTGAGTTATCGGGCAATCATGACCAAGATTTTGAACTCGCCAAAGCCATGATTCATGCTGCGGCAGACGCAGGCGTGGATGCTATAAAACTGCAAACCTATACACCAGATACCATGACATTAGACGTGCGTCATGGCGAGTTTATGGTGTCTGAAAGTGATAGCTTGTGGCGTGGCTCCAACTTGTATGATCTATACAAAAAAGCCTCAACGCCTTGGGAGTGGCATAAGCCGTTGTTCGAATTGGCTGAGTCTTTAGGCT
Source organism: Marinomonas sp. ef1 (assembly GCF_002806845.1). Lineage (NCBI taxonomy): Bacteria > Pseudomonadati > Pseudomonadota > Gammaproteobacteria > Oceanospirillales > Oceanospirillaceae > Marinomonas > Marinomonas sp. ef1. Next base: position 62,510 of record NZ_NHTT01000017.1, read on the forward strand.
TAGTGGCATTTAGTTCGCCTTTCGATTTAAGCGCAGTGGCATTTTTAGAATCCATCGATGTGCCCTTGTATAAAATCGCTTCTTTTGAGATGACCGACATTCCGTTAATTCAAGCGGTAGCGAGAACCGGCAAGCCGATTATCATGTCCACTGGTATGGCAAGTGAAGAAGAAATAGCCGAAGCCGTAGCAACTATTAGAGCCATTGGTGATAATCCGTTAACACTGCTCAAATGCACCAGCACTTACCCTTCCAAAATAGAAGATTCCAACCTAGTCACTATGGCCGATTTAGCAGCAAAAACCGGTTGCCCAGTTGGATTATCTGACCATACCCAAGGCTTGGGGGCGGCTGTAGCTGCAACGGCGCTAGGTGCGACTGTCATCGAAAAGCACTTTGTTTTAGATCGTAGTGCTGGCGGGGTTGATGCTGAATTCTCTATGGAACCCGAAGAGATGAAAGCGCTAGTTGTCGCTTGTCGTGCGGCAAAAGCGGCGCTTGGTACAGTGACTTATGGTGGCTCAGATGCCGAGCAAGCTGCGAAGAAATACCGCCGCTCTATTTATGTGGCAGTAGATTTACCCGCTGGCACCATATTGACCGAAGAGCACCTGAAAATCATTCGTCCATCGTTCGGCCTCGCGCCGAAATATTGGCCAGAAGTGTTAGGTAAAACATTAATGGAAGATGCGCAAAAAGGTCAGCCGCTTGCTTGGGATATGATGGCGTGAAACTCTTGGTGCGAGCTGATGCTTCTGTCGAGATCGGTATGGGGCACAGAGTTCGCTGCCAAGCCTTGATTTATGCTTTTACCCAATTAGGTTGGCAATGTCAGTTTGTTGTGGATCGCCGCTATCAAGCCTTTGCTTCCCCTGAAGATTGTTTTATCGGTGGCCAATCTGAAAAAGAGTGTACTGAAAAAGAGTGTAAGACTGAGTTTCTATCTCTAGCAGAACAAGCTGATTTAGTGATCTTGGATCATTATGGCTACAGCTCTGATGATATTACTCAGCTTTATCAACATCAGGCCAACCTTCTGGTATTGGACGATATGAACGACAGAGGTGATTTTCCTGCCAAATGGCTTCTGAATCCTTTGCAGCAAGGTTATTCCAAGCAAATTGAATTCCCATTAACTGGAAGCCGATACGCGTTATTAAGACCTGCTTTCCAAAAGCTCCAATTAAGTCAAATTCCACCACAGCAATTGCTAATTACACTTGGTGGAACCGATCCGCTTGCTTTGACCTTGCCTATTTTAAATGCCTTGTTGACGTCAAGTTTTCCTACGAAAGACATTCAGGTTCTATTGGGTGCTAACGCCAAAAATGCCGACCAAGTGATCGGTTTTTGTCGTCACAATAGCATCGCTGTTGAACAAGGTTTAGCGGATGTCACTCCTTTGATGAAGCAAGCCAAGATGGCAATTTCTGCCGCTGGTGGCACCTTGCTTGAGTTGGCTTGCATGGGCGTGCCGACCGTCTTTGCTCAAGTGGCTGACAATCAAACTCGCTCTTTGGAGCAACATGTACCATTAGATTGGTGTCGTTCTATTCGTTTTGATAATGTGCCGGAAGAAGTGCGGCAGCAACGTATTGAACAGTTGGTTGAAGTGATTAATCGTTGCTGGTTAGATATTGAGTGGCAAGAAAATGCTCGTAAAACGGCTCGTGGTTTAGTCGATGGTGACGGTGCAAACCGCGTAGCAAAAACCATTAACTCATATTTTGCAGCTTCATGATTTGCGTTAAGCGCAACCAATCTTCTTCTGTGTCTAAATCCTGAATTCTATGTCTTGGTAATAATAAAGGCTTGGATTTAGGGCCAAATATTTCTTCATCAAACCAGTCTTGAGTGCTCGCCCAATAGAACTGCCCCGCATCATGAATAGCTTCGACTAAATCTTGTGAGCGTTTGCCAATGTGTTCAGGAAACATGGGGGCTAATTCGCCGTTTTCTTTGATGTGAAGTGCTCTTTGAATCGGGAATGCAAAGGTTGTGGCTGAAAAGCAAAATGCTGTGCTTTGGTCTAGTTGTGCCAAACCTTGCTGTAAATCTTCTGGCGCCAGCATTGGGCAAGTCGCATAAATCAAACAAGCTTGGTCTGGTGTTTTGCCTTCATCAATCAAACAGCGCAGCGCATGCTGCATTACCGGCGTTGTACCTGTCATGTGATCAGCCAAATCGGCAGGGCGAAAGAACGGAGTTTCTGCGCCAAATTTGCGTGCGACTTCTGCAATTTCTGCGTCGTCGGTAGAAACAATTACGCGATTGAATAACCCTGAAGTCATCGCTGTTTCGATGGAGTAACCGATCAAGGGCTTACCATCTAACAAGCGAATGTTTTTTCTTGGAATACGCTGTGACCCACCTCGGGCTGGAATCACTGCAACTCGATATGTCTCTTGATCTGCTTTGTTATATTGTGAGAGGGAGTTGTCTTTCATGGTTTAGGCTCTCATCACTCGATTAGCAATTAAAGCGTGTTTTAAAATCAGAGCTACACGCTCTTGTTGAGCATAAGTTAAGTCGGCAAAAAGCGGCAGGCTCAGTGTGCGGTCGTAGTAATCTTCCGCGATAGGGAAGTCGCCTTTTTTAAACCCAAGTTCTTGATAATAAGGTTGGGTGTGCACAGGAATGTAATGCACCTGAGTTCCAATGCCTGCTTGACGTAAAATATCAAAAACCCCTTTTCTGGCCGCCTTGTTGTGTTCTGGCAATAAAATCGGATACAAATGCAGTGCCGAGTAATTATCATCCGCTTGATAAGGCAAGGTAACAGGGTAGCTTTTTAACAACGCCTCATAGTAAGAAAATTGCTGATGACGGCGTTCGATAAAGTCATCTAAGCGCGATAATTGTGACAAGCCAAGAGCAGCTTGTAATTCCGTCATGCGGTAATTAAAGCCCAGCGTGTGTTGTTCATAGTACCAATCGCCTGGTATTTGCGTTAATTCATCAGGTGATTTGGTCGTACCTTGCTGAGCATGCGTACGCATGTGCTTAGCAAGCTGTTCGTTGTTGGTGATTGCCATGCCACCTTCAGCAGACGTGATGATTTTCACTGGATGAAAGCTGAAAATACATATATCACTGAATGTCCCATTGCCCACGTAATTGTCTTGGTATTTCGCACCAATCGCATGGGAAGCGTCTTCTATAATTCGAAAACCATATTCTTTTGATAAGGCGTGAATAGCTGCCATATCGCAAGATTGACCTGCGAAATGTACCGGAATCACGACTTTTGGTAATTTGTCTTGTTCTTTTGCTATGGCTAATTTTTCAGCCAATTTATTCGCACACATGTTGTAGGTACGAGGATCAATATCGACAAAATTTACGCTGGCGCCGCAATAACGTGCGCAATTAGCAGAAGCGATAAAGGTATTAGGTGATGTCCAAACCGTGTCGTTTGCTCCAACTCCTAACGCTAAGCAGGCTAGGTGCAAAGCGGATGTAGCGCTGTTTGCTGCCACACCATAACGAGCGCCGACCTTTGTGCAAATGGCTTGTTCAAACTCACTGACGCAAGGGCCTTGAGTCAAAAAGTCAGAACGGAGCGATTTTACGACGGCCGCAATGTCGTCTTCGCTAATGGATTGTCGGCCGTAGGGAATAAAATCAATGTGCGTCATCGAAGGTCAAAATCTCTTCAATACTTAAAAAGTGTGGGTTGCTGCCAGATTGATATTCATATCCTGGTTCAACCAACTCGCCCGTTTCGCCTAAACGGTTGTGAGCAAAATCCATGTCGTCTTGATAAAACTTAATGCTTGGCGAAATGACATAATGATCTTTAAATTCATAAGTATGGAAAGAATCATCCCCAGGGCACATTACTTCATGGAGCTTTTCACCGGGGCGAATACCAACATCTTTAGTTGGAATGTTTGGCGCATAGGCCGCGGCTAGATCTAAGATCCTCACAGAAGGGATTTTAGGAATAAAAATCTCACCACCGTGCATGCGTTGGAAGTTCTTCAATACAAAATCCACACCCATTGGTAGGGTGATCCAAAAGCGTGTCATGTCTGGGTGGGTAATTGGGATGGATTCTGCGCCATCAGCAACCAGCTTTTGGAAAAAAGGCACAACAGAGCCGCGAGATCCAACTACATTGCCGTAACGGACCACAGAGAAACGCGTGCGACCTTGTCCTACCATATTGTTGGCGGCGACAAACAACTTGTCAGAAGCGAGCTTGGTCGCGCCATAAAGGTTGATTGGCGCAGCGGCTTTGTCTGTTGATAAAGCGATGACTTTTTCAACATCATTAGCAATCGCTGCAGCAATTACATTTTCAGCACCATGAATGTTGGTTTTGATACATTCCATCGGGTTGTATTCTGCCGCTGGAACTTGTTTTAGTGCCGCAGCGTGAATGACAAAATCTACATCTCGCATGGCTTGAGTTAAACGATCTTTGTCTCGAACATCACCGATAAAATAGCGCATGCAAGAAGCATCAAAATCTTGCTGCATTTCATACTGCTTCAACTCATCACGAGAATAAATAACCAGTCGTTTAGGTTGGTAGTTGGCCAATAGTGTTTTCACATACTGACGACCGAAAGAGCCGGTGCCGCCAGTAATAAGAATGCTTTTGTTGTTAAACATGTTTTTTACCAAACTAAATAATGGAATTTGAAAGCCCAATGAGCATGGCCATTGTACAAAGAGTCTTTTTACTATATCGACTACTTTAGGCTAAACATTAATGAAATCAAGGAACTGCTATTGATTATAACTGCATAATCAATTTATTTTTTCTTTCGTGATATACAGTCTGCAATATGATCATTAACCATGCCTGTGGCCTGCATAAAAGCATAACAGGTCGTTGCGCCAAGAAATTTAAAGCCTCTTTTCTTTAAGTCTTTGGCAAAATGAGTCGACAATTCTGTCACCGCTGGCGCATCGGTGTGGATGTTTATCTGATTATCAATAATTTTGTTGTCGCTAAATGCCCAGTAATATTGGCTAAATGAGCCAAATTCGTCGACAATTTTTAAAAAAGCTTTGGCATTATTAATGGTTGCTTCAATTTTGGCGCGATGGCGAACGATACGTTCATCCAGTAATAACCGTTCTACGTCAGCTTCGGTCATGTTAGCGACTTTAACTGGGTCAAAACCATGAAAAAGCGCTCGGTAATCTTCTCGTTTGCGTAAAATAGTAATCCAGCTTAGACCTGCTTGAGCGCTTTCTAGTACAATGCACTCAAATAACGCTTGGTCGTCATAAATAGGGGTTCCCCATTCATTATCATGATAATGAATGTATTCAGGAGATCCTAAACACCAAGCGCAACGTATATTTTCCATTTACGACACTCCAAATTTGTAATTGCGACTTTTGTCATAGTGGCTTTTGTAACAGTTATTGCCAGAGTTGCGAATTAATCATATCAGACCACACTCAAAATAGTGGCCTGCTTAGGACGAGATAATATGAAGTTTAAACCGACGTACAGCAAAAAAGATGTTGAGGTATTAGCCGACGAATGTCTTTACAAAGGCTTCTTTGAAATGCGCAAATTGACCTTGAAACATAAAAAGTTTAACGGGGAATGGAGTCAGCCCATGACTCGAGAAATGATGGTGCGTAACGATGCTGTGTGCGTATTATTATTCGATCCAGTGGCGGATAAAGTTTTGCTGATTGAGCAATTTCGTCCTACCGTATTGAGAAGCGAATCGCCTTGGCTGCTTGAGTTAGTCGCGGGTATGGTAGAAGAAGGCGAAAGCGATGAAGATGTGGCACGACGTGAATCTTTCGAAGAAGCGGGAGTGACGGTAAAACGCCTTGAATACATGTTCAAGTTTGTGCCGTCGCCGGGTGGGTTGGTGGAGTACTTACGTATGTATGCGGGAGAATTCGATTCGAGTCTTGTTGATACCACGAAAGTTCATGGATTAGACGAAGAAAATGAAGACATCAAATTGCATCTTGTATCTTCTGAAGACGCTATTGCCTTGCTTAAGAATGATGTGGAAAACGCCAGTACTATTATGGGATTGCAGTGGTTTGCGTTAAATAAAAACGATCTGCTAAAACGTTGGTGCGCTTAAGTTGATGAAGTCAGAGGCATCTGTTTTTATAAATAAGAAGACGCTATTGCAGCCAGTTATTGGCCTTATTTCTTTTGCTTTTATGTGTAGCAATGTATTTTTCTGGGCCTTGTTGGTTCATCTTGTTGCGCCGTTATTATTACTAAAAAATACCCGCTACGAAAACTTTGCTGAGCGCTGTTTTAATTGTTTATATGATGGCTGGGTGGCTTCTTGTGAGTGGTGGTTTCAAAACATCTTAGGAATAAGATGGGAACTTGATGAAACGATGAAAGTAGATTTTGAGCATTGGCATTTGATCATTGCGAATCATCGATCTTGGGTCGATGTGTTCGTAATTTTTGCTCAGCTCAAAGGCCGTCGCCCTTTACCAAGAGTATTTATGAAACAAACTCTGATTTGGTTGCCGTTTGTTGGATCGGCGGCTTACATCATGGGGTTTCCTTTTATGAAGCGCTATACTAAAAAGCAAATTCAAAAGAACCCCAATTTAGCCGGTAAAGATTTAGCGACGACCAAACGGTCTTGTGTACGTCTTTTGAAACGTCCAAACTCTATAATGAGTTTTGTGGAAGGCACACGTTTTACTGAAGCTAAGCACAAACAACAGGCATCGCCTTATCATTGCTTATTAAAACCTAAGGCGGGAGGCGTCAGTTTCATATTGCAAACTATGCCAGAAGCCATAAAAAGCATTACTGATATCAATGTTTTGTATGAACAAAAGACCATAACCGGTTGGGATTTACTGTGTGGGCGAATTGGAAAAGTTAAGGTCATGGTGAGAGAAGTCGCCATACCAAATACGATGTTAACGCCAGAATACCAAGCAGCAAGCAGCGATAGAGAGCACTTTTTTACTTGGTTTAATCTATACTGGCACGATAAAGACACACGCATGAGTCATCAGCTAGACGCCTTAAAACAGGATGCTATGATTGGTTCAGAGCAAGATTTTTCAAAAGGAAATACGTCACAAGAGTGACAGATACTATGAAGACACAGAAAACATCGAAACAATATGTACCAGATTTGGTGAGTTTACAGCTGCTCGGCGAGTTGAATTACCGTCGTTTAGGGAAACTCATGCGCGGTCAAGAAGAGATGGATTCTTGGAACTTTTCTGTTCATAGTGCAGGCGACCAAGAGAGTCGTTTATGTTTGACGCTTGGCAAAGAAAGTCGTTTCACCTCTGAAATTGCATTAGAGTTTGGCCCTGAAATCCCTAAGAAACTACTATTCAAGACAACACTATCTATGACGGTGCGCTTGTATCATGATGTTGGTATTGCTGAGATTACTGATGGTCATAGACAATACAGTGGTACATACCCATATCCAAATGATGCGATGCTGCATCGAGACGAGAAATTTCGTTTAAACCAACAACTGGCTGATTTATTAGAGCTGTGTTTGAAGCATGGTCATAGATTGAATAACACCTTGTCTTTTCAGTTTGCCTGATCCTGACTTTAACCTTCGTAACTTAACCTAAGTAAAAAGACGAGATCCCTTTGACTGCTCTACTGTATATTCATGGTTTTAACAGCTCGGAACGTTCCCATAAGGCTACTGTGTTAGGGGATGCTGCGAAAAAAATGGGCTTGAGAGATGCTGTTATTTCTCCACGTTTGTCTTGGCAACCAGCGCAAGCTATTAAACAGTTGGAAGCGATAATTGAAGCCAATCAGCATCAGGGCATTACGTTAATCGGTAGTTCTCTTGGTGGATTTTATGCCGCGTATCTTGCCGAAAAATATCGTTTGAAGGCTATTTTGGTGAATCCTGCGGTGCAAGCTCCTGTATTGTTGCAAGATTTTCTGGGGCTACAGCTTAACCCTTATACCAATGAAGAATACGAATTAACTCAAGTGCATATGGTAGAGCTTGAGCAATTGGTAGTTACAGAACCGACAGCGGATTTGTATTGGCTGATGATTCAAGAAGGTGATGAAGTGCTGGACTATAAAGAAGCACTTAAAGCCTTTCCCAAAACAGCACGACTTACTCATGAAGAAAAAGGCGACCATAGTTTTACTGAATTTGAACGGTTTTCCGCAGAAATCCTTCGTTTTGCTGAAATATTAACCGAGTAAACTACTGCTTTTGTTGGACTATTTCACACTAAGTAAAACCAGTGATAGACTCTAGCCAATCTAATTTACACTCGTACGCGCTGTAGTATTTTGACGCTATGACGCACGATCAACTTGGAAGTAAAAACACGCATGTCTGCAAAAGAATATAACGCCGGATCGATAGAAGTTCTTAGTGGCTTAGAACCTGTACAAAAACGCCCAGGAATGTATACGGACACCTCACGGCCTAACCATCTAGGACAAGAAGTTATCGATAACTCCGTCGATGAAGCCTTGGCCGGTCATGCAGATCGCATTGAAGTCATCTTATACAAAGACGGTTCATTGAGCGTAGAAGATAACGGTCGAGGCATGCCAGTCGATATTCACCCAGAAGAGGGAATATCGGGTGTTGAGTTGATCCTGACTAAGCTTCACGCTGGTGGTAAATTTTCTGGTGATAATTACCAGTTCTCTGGTGGTTTGCACGGTGTCGGTGTATCGGTTGTTAACGCCTTATCTACTTCCTTAGAAGTCTGGGTAAGACGTAATGGCATCCAGTACCACATTGGTTTTGAAAATGGTTTTAAAACCTCAGAACTAAAAGAAGTCGGCACCGTCGGTAAGAAAAACACCGGTACTAAAGTAAAATTCACTGCCGACACCAAATATTTCGATAGCCCTAAGTTTTCCCTTTCTCGTCTAAAACATTTACTGAAAGCCAAAGCGGTACTTTGTTCAGGTCTTCATGTTGTTTTTATTGATCAAAGTGGCAGCGAAGAAGCTCGTGAAGAATGGTTTTATCAGGATGGCTTAAAAGATTACTTGGCGCAGGCCAATGACGGTTTTGTATTGCTTCCAGATGAGCCTTTCATTGGCGGTTTGACAGAAAAAACGCAAGGGGTAGATTGGGCAGTACAGTGGTTGCCTGAAGGTGGTGAGTTGGTAACAGAAAGTTATGTCAACTTGATCCCAACAGCGCAGGGCGGTACTCACGTTAACGGTTTACGAACTGGTTTGTTAGAAGCCATGCGTGAGTTTTGTGATTTCCATAGCCTGTTACCGCGAGGCATTAAGTTAACTGCGGAAGACGTTTGGGATCGTTGCAGCTACGTATTGTCGGCCAAAATTCAAGAACCACAATTTTCAGGTCAAACCAAAGAGCGCTTATCGTCTCGTCAAATCGTTGCGTTTATTTCCGCGACGGTAAAAGACTCATTTAGCCTTTGGTTGAACTCACATGTTGAAGACGGTAAAAAAATCGCCGACATCGTGATTAATAGCGCGCAAAAACGTCTAAAAGACAGTAAAAAAGTTGTGCGTAAACGAGTTACCCAAGGCCCAGCATTACCCGGTAAATTGGCAGATTGTTCTGGACAAGATTCCTCTCGAAGCGAACTTTTCCTCGTGGAAGGGGATTCTGCGGGTGGTTCTGCTAAACAAGCTCGCGAGAAAGACTTCCAAGCTATTTTGCCACTACGCGGTAAAATCTTAAATACTTGGGAAGTCGATTCTAACCAAGTTCTTGCCTCCCAAGAAATTCATGATATGTCCGTAGCGATTGGTGTCGATCCTGGTGAAGACGATCTAAGTGGTCTACGTTACGGAAAAATCTGTATTCTGGCCGATGCCGACTCGGATGGGTTGCATATCGCAACGCTGATTTGCGCCTTGTTTGTGCGTCACTTTCCGGCCTTGGTCAACGGCGGTCATGTATTTGTTGCTATGCCGCCTTTGTATCGAATCGACATCGGTAAAGAAGTTTACTACGCTCTAGATGACGAAGAAAAAGACATCACCTTGCACAAGATTGCTGCTGAAAACAAACGTGGTACGCCAAACGTACAACGGTTCAAAGGCTTGGGTGAGATGAATCCATCACAACTACGCGAAACCACCATGGCGCCAGACACGCGCCGCTTAATCCAGCTAACCATGGAAGATAAGCCGGATACTGATGAGCTTCTAGACAAACTGTTGTCGAAAAAACGTGCAGGGGATCGTAAAAACTGGCTAGAAACCTACGGTAACTTGGCGATCGTTGATTGATAGAACAACGGCTATCGCTTTTGCCCAAGCAAGCTAAAATATATGCATAGCTCAACTAAATGGAAACGAATGAATGTCTGAAGAAAAAGACGATGATGTCATCAGCGAAGAAGTCCTTTACGAAAAAATAGATCACTATTTATTGACATTCGGGACAGATCGCTCACTGATGTGTGTATCGGAGTTAGATGGCTTTTTAACGGCGTTGGGTTGCTCTGTACAAGAGTTAGAACCAGATGTTTGGCTAAACGCTATTTGGGGCGCGGACGAAGATCAGCCTGTTTGGGAGTCAACCGAACAAGAGGATGAATTTCTGAGCCTTGTGCTTATCATGTATATGGAAACTATGAATAGCTTGTTGTTTGGGGATTTTTATCCAGTGTATCTAGAGCAAGAAGTTGATGGTGAATACACTTTATTAGTTGAAGAATGGTGTGTTGGCTTTATTCGTGGCGCCAAACTGATCGGTTTAGGGATCGGTGGTGATCGAGAGTTTTTCGATGAAGTCCTAGCGCCAGTGCGTTTATTTGGCACTGAAGCGGGTTGGGACAAGCTTGAAACTATGGTGACGGCAGAGGTTACTTTCTGGAGAGAAACCTTAGAGCCTTCGATATTGCGCTTGGTACAGCATTATCACCCTGAAATGCAAACCGGTACAAAAAACAAAGAAACTCGCGTTCTGCATTAAGTTTTTCATCACTTAGGCAAATTGCTTTATTAGGTGCGTTTTATCTAAAAGCAGCAATAAAAAACCGTGATCTGGTTAGATCACGGTTTTTTGTTTTAGAGCTGTGTTTTAAAAGCAATGATGTTTAAAAAGAGAGATCTTTTTAAATTAACCAACAACTTTTGCAATGCTTTCGCACAAATAATCTATGTTATTATCACTTACACCGGCAATGCTCATACGGCCAGTGTCGGCAATGTAAATCGCGTATTCGCTGCGTAATGTACGAACTTGCTCTAGCGTTAAACCAGAGTAAGAGAACATGCCGCGCTGATCCTTGATGAAGCTAAAGTCTTTGCTCACGCCAGACGCAGCCAATTTAACTACTAGCTTTTCACGCAAACCGTTAATACGATCTCGCATAGCAGCAACTTCTAAAATCCACTCAGCTTTTAGTTCTGGGTTGCTCATGATGGTATAAACTACTGCCGCACCGTGAGCAGGAGGCATAGAGTAGTTCGCACGAATAGCTTGACCAATAATAGAGAATGCAGCATTGGCTTCATCAGCAGACGCAGCAATAACGCTCAAACCACCACAACGTTCACGGTAAATGCCGAAGTTTTTCGAGAAAGAGTTTGCGATCAGCATATCTTGAACATTGGCAGCCATATAACGCAAGCCAGCTAAATCTTCATCTAAACCGTCGCCAAAACCTTGGTATGCCGCATCGACCAATGGCAACAAACCGCGTTTGTTAACGAAATCGGTTAGGACTTTCCAGTGATCGAATTGCAAGTCGATACCTGTTGGGTTGTGGCAGCAAGCATGAAGCAACAACACATCACCTTCTTTTACTTCGGCTTCTAGCTTCGCCATCATGTCATCAAAACGTAGGCCATTTGTCGCTGGATCGTAATATGGGTAGTCTTTTACTTCTACGCCAGCAGAGTCAAAAATAGACTTGTGGTTACCCCAAGTTGGATCACTTACCCAAAGGCGAGCACCTTTTAAGTTTGCGCTGATAAAATCCGCTGCAACTTTTAATGCGCCTGTACCGCCAGGTGTTTGTGTAGAGCGAATACGACCAGAAGTGATCAGTTCATTGCCTTCGCCTAAAATCAAATCTTTGATAATGGCTTCAAACTCGGTAGCACCGTAAATACCTAGATAGCTTTTAGAGTCTTCTTGTTCAAGCAAAATAGATTCGGCTTTTTTTACCGTATTTAAAATCGGTGTATGGCCATTATCGTCTTTATAAACACCTACACCCAAATCGATTTTTTTCGGATTTGGATCTTGTTTGTGAGCCATAATAAGAGCTAAAAGAGGGTCGCCTGAAACGGCTTTAAGATGCTTGAACATGATAGTTACGGGGTCCTTATTTTATGTCACAGGAAAATCGCTGTGAATATAATCGTTGCGTGAATAGCCTCTTCATTTTGCCGTTTTTATGACAAAATACAATGCAAGCGAGAGGGAAATTTCCTCAATACTGTAAAGAAAAAAAGACACCTAGTTTTTCCTCCCCGACGAGCCAGTTTATGACCTCTTTCCAACAGCGTTTTCAATCACTTGATACTTGGCTAAAAACGCATACTCAACTCTGGCAATTTGATACCTTTGCTCGGCTTGATAACCCTTGGAAAAATACCTATCCAGAGTTATCGGCTCTTTTAGAGCAAGATAGTTTAGAAAAGGAAAACGAGAGTTTCTACGCCGAAGTGTTTCGACTCTGCCCAGACCTACAAGCCGCGCTTAATTTTTCAAAGTCTGATTTACTTGATAAATCACCGCAGCGAACACTTACTAATAATGTGCCAAATTATGTCTCAGCAGGAATAAAGGGCCGTAAATGGTCTCAAATCCAAGCCTTTGTAGCACACACACCAAAAGCCAATAGCTATGTGGAATGGTGCGCGGGAAAAGGCCACTTGGGCAAATTATTAGCCTTTCAAGATAACAAACCAATCCACAGCCTCGAATGGCAAAAGACGTTGTGCGAAGCGGGCGAACAAGAAGCCAAGCGACTAAAACTTCCGCAGACCTTCACTCATGCCGATGTGCTAAAAGGCGAAGGGCGACCCGCGTTAGCAAACGCTCACAGTGCCGTCGCGCTCCATGCCTGTGGAGATTTACATCGTGAACTGATCGAACAGGCTGTTGACGCGAACACTGCAATGCTTTGTATTTCCCCTTGCTGTTATCACCTGACGCAAGCAAGCTACTATCAGCCATTATCACAAACTGCCCAACAATCGGCACTGACTCTGCGCCAAGCCGACCTTAAACTTGCCGTCAAAGAAGTCGCCACCGCTGGTGCACGTGAGCAACGCCTCAAACAACTGGAACTCACTTACCGCCTCGGCTTCGACGCATGGCAACGCCACGCCCGCCAGCAAGACGACTACCTCCCCGTTCCCTCTATTCAAAAAGCCTTACTCAACCAAAGCTTCGATGCCTTTTGCCATTGGGCCGCTGAGCAAAAAGGACTAACGGACTTAACCTCTAAAATCTCTTTTGAAAACTTCGAAAGCGTCGGAGAAGCTCGCTATCAACAAATTCAAAAACTCGAAGCCATCAGCCAACTTTTTCGCCCTGCACTGGAATACTGGCTCGTCCTCGACCGCGCCATGTACCTAGAAGAAAACGGCTATCAAGTCGAGATAGGAAAATTCTGTGAGAAAAGCCTAACCCCAAGGAACTGGATGATTAGGGCAGAGCGTTGAGCAAATAAGTAGGTGGAGAAGGGCTTAACCGCATTTAACCCTTAAGCTGCGTGTTCACCGCCGAACAGGCGGCTTAGGTTTATGTCATTAGATGGCTGAGGCTGATGCTTTGACGAGCCATGATTGTTTTGTCTTGGTGTATATTTGTATCAAAAATACACTAAGAGAAGATGTGTTTGGCAGTCCTCTAAAAACTGTTTGGTTTTGTTTGGTGCTTCGCTGAAAAGCCTGAAGGCTTCATGGATATAAAAAATTGTGCGACATGAGAACTCTGCGGAACTTAAGCTCTGATTTTCTTTATTTATTGATAAAGGTTATCATTCGTATTTGTTTGATTTGTACCTTCTGATGCTTTTCTTTTGATTAGCATTTTAGGTATAGGTACTTTTCGTACTTTATAAGCGAGTTTTAGCTCCTAGAATGGACAGAGGATGCATAGTGTCAATATTAAAGCATGAGCGTATTCAGGTACCCTTAAAGCAGCGTGTTGCAAGGGTTATTAAGTTAAAAGATTTGTCATCGACATTACGACGAGTGACTTTGCAAGGAGAGGATTTTCAAGGTTTTGGTTTTCATCCGTTAGCACCAGAAGCCCATGTTAAGCTTTTTTTTCCAAATGCGGCTGATGATGTACTTCGTATGCCGGAAGTATTGGATGATGGAAATGCGGACTGGCAAGGTGCGGCTGAAGGACGCTTTTCAGCATTTCGTGATTATACTATTCGTTCTTTTGATGCAGATTTGCTAACAGTCGATATTGATTTTGTTTTACATGACGTCGGAGTTGGTGGGCCTTGGGCGAAACAGGCAAAAGTGGGTGATTTATTGGGGATATTCGGACCAAGGTCTGTTAGGTTGCCGCCTCTTGATGCTTTGAAATATGTGTTTTTTGTTGATGAAACAAGTCTTCCTGCTTTAGCTCGTTGGTTAGAAATTTTGCCAGAGTCTGCCAATATTGAGGCTTGGATAGAAGTACATTCAGCGAGTAGCGAGATTTCTTTACCAGCGCATATTGGCGCTAACTTACATTGGCTTCACCGCAACAATGAACAAGAAAACCATCTATATGGCCGTTTATTGCTTGATGCTTTAGATAATTTGCCGAGTGGTTGGGCATGCGAAAAAACTTGGGTATGGGCTGCAACGGAAGCGCATGCGATTGTTCAGTTGAGACGCAAGCTGATGAATATAGATGCCCTTAATAAGGATCATTTGGATTTAGTTGCCTATTGGAAGCAAGTTTAAAAAAGAATAGTGAATCTCGCGACATTAAGAATGCCGCGTGATTCAACTTTTTATTGAAGTTTAAACCCGTGGAAATATACGGGTTTAAATGTTTATACAATTCAATCACCCAAGTTCAATCAAACCAAGTCAAAAAGCAGTGCTTTGATGCGTTGCTCGCTTAGTCTTTCGAAGTTAATTTCTGACACGTTTTCAATTTTCGCGCCGTCGCCAGGTTGTATGGTGATGCCGTCGCCTAGGGACAGTTCGCCTTCGATCAGGTGCACATAGTAGTGGCGATTGTTGTCTGCTTGCCATGTGGCTTTTTGTTGATCTTCAAGGATCAGTTGGATCAGTTGCATGTCTTGCTTAACTTGCAAGGTGCCATTTGCGCCATCTGGTGTGATGACGGTGGTAAAGCCTTGCGCTTGGCTAAAGGCTTTCTGTTGGTAGCCGGGTTCTCCACCTAGTTGGTTGGGTTGAATCCAAATTTGTAGGAATTTCAGCATGTCTTTTTTAGAGGCATTGAATTCACTATGGTAAACCCCTTTGCCTGCCGACATTAGTTGGTATTCACCTGCTGGCAATTCTTTTATGTTGCCTGCGCTGTCTTTATGAGCGATTTTACCTGCTAGTACTAGGCTGATAATTTCCATGTCTTTGTGGCCATGAGTTTCAAAACCAGCGCCTGGCGTTACTGTGTCATCGTTGATGACGCGAAGGTTTGAAAAGCCCATTTGTTGAGGATCATAGTAGCTGCCAAAAGAAAATGTATGATTGCTGTCTAACCAACCAAAGTTTGCGTGTCCACGGTCTTGTGCGTTGCGAATAGTGATCATGGTATTTCTCCTATTAGTTACCGGAAGACAGAGTGGCTTGCGGTGTATGAAGTGAGTGTAGGCGTTGGTAAAAAGAAAGAAAATCGGAAGGTTTTGAGCTAGTATTTCAAAAAATTTGAATAAAGGTTGAGCTATGGCATACGCGGTCACATTGGAAGCATTACGGGTGTTGGAGGCGATTCATCAGTTGGGCAGTTTTGCGGCCGCAGCGGATGCTTTGTTCAAAGTGCCGTCTGCATTGACCTATACGGTGAAGAAGCTGGAAGATGATTTGGGTGTGGCTTTGTTTGATAGATCACGACAAAAAGCCGTGTTAACACCAGCAGGGCATTTGGTGCTGGAGCAAGGTCGAGCAATTTTAGAAGCAGCCATGCGATTAGAAGATTCGATCAAGCAGTTTGAGTCAGGCTGGGAGCCAAAGCTGAGAATCGCCCGTGATACAGTGCTGTTAGAGTCGCCTTTGATGTCGGTGGTTGGGGATTTCTTATCGCAGAATCGACCGGTGGAGTTGAGCTTATCTGAAGAAGCCGTCGGCGGAGGTTGGGATGCATTGCAAGACGATAGGGCTGATTTGGTCATCGGCGCGACGGGTGAGCTTCCTAAGGGAAATGTCCATATTCGCGCCATTGGTGAAATAGAATTTGTGTTCGCCGTATCACCGACGCATCCGTTGGCGTTGACCGACGGGATGATTACCGCCGCGCAATTGCGTCAATATCCTTCTATTGTTGTTGCTGATAGTTCAAAAATTTTGCCAGCGCGTAGCAGTGGGATTTTTGAGAGTCGGCAAGTGCTTAGGGTCGATACCATGCGCAGTAAAATTCAAGCGCAATGTTTGGGTTTAGGCGTAGGGTATTTGCCGAAACATCGCATTGCTGATGAGCTGAGTTCTGGGCGTTTGGTGTTGCGTCAGTGTGAGTTGCCAAGGCCGAATCAGATGGCGTACTTGGCATGGCGTAAAGATGATCCGGGCAAAGGTTTGTCGTGGTTTGTAGAGCAATTGGCAATTCAGGATTGGCAGCTTTGTCATTCTCGCGAAGGAGGCTTTCGTTAAACGAATTCCGTCGATCTT